>CACYNF010000136.1 GCA_902775595.1 uncultured bacterium
CGAGCGACTTGACGTACCGCTCGGCGCCCTTCTGCTCCTCTTTCGTTTCCGTCGGGAAGTCGTACATGAGGTAGGCGTGGACGAATATCTTCGCCGCCCTGAACCCCCTGAGGACCCTTTCGGCCGAAGCGCACGTGATGCCCTTGTTCATCAGCTTGAGAAGCCTGTCGTTCGCGCACTCGAGCCCGCCAGTCACCGCGATGCACCCCGCCCTCGCCATCTTCTTCGCGAGCGCGGGCGTAAAGGCGTTGTCGAAGCGGATGTTGCCCCACCACGAGACTTCGAGCTTTCTCCGCAGCATCTCGTCGCACATCGACGAGACGAGCGCGGGAGGCATCGCCTCGTCTACGAAGTGGACGCCCGAGAGAAGCGGCGCCGCGCCGCTGCCGAAGAACTCCTCCATCGCGTCCACGATCTCCGCCGCCTTGGGCATCTTGAAGCACCCGATGTAGGGAAGCTTCACGTCGCAGAACGCGCACTTCCGCCAGTAGCAGCCGCGAGCCATCACAAGCTTCACCCACTTGCCGCAGTTCCACAGGTTCGTGACGAAGTTGTCGGTCTCAGCGACGTCGAAATACTCGCCCCAGTCTATGCCCTCGTAGTCGGGCTTCACGAACAGCGGCACATCCGCCGCGCTCGCCTTGCGGTCGCCGAGCATTCTCGCAAACGGCGCATATCCCTCGTCGAGCTGGAATTCGTCGAAGTACTTGTACGGCCGCCTGTCCGTCATCTCTCGGAGCTCCGTCGAGACATAGCCGCCGCCAAGCACGAGCCGGACGCCGGGATAGCGGCGCTTTATGTAGCGCGCGATCTTGAACGCCGCGACGAGAGTCCCCGGGAACGGGCATGTCACGCCTACGACCGACGGCTTCACCTCTTCCATCGCGGCCTTGAGTCGGCGTTCGAGGGGTTTGTCAATCACCCCGCGGCGTCGTATCAGCCGCTCAAGCTCGCCGAAGTCGGCGACGGCGCGGCACAGGTGCTCGGCGTAGCGCGAAAAGCCGAAGTCGGGGTCGATCTGGTCGCATATCGAAAGCGCGAGATCCTCTATGACCTCGCTCGCCCCGCGCTTCGCCTCGACAGGCGCAGGGCCGCCGAGGAACTCGAGAAGTTCGCCCGTCGTCTCGTCGCCGTATTCGAGGAGCACGTCGCGTACGACCTTTATCGAGAGGTCGCGCTGGGCGACGTCGAACCCGCGCGACTTGAGGAACCCCGCCAGGTGCATCGTCGCCGGATACGGCGTATTCGGCTGCAGCAGCGGCGGAGTCAGGAGGAGAAGCCTACATCGCCTTCGCGAGGGCATTGCCGAACTCGGAGCACTTGATTTCGGTGGCGCCCTCCATCTGGCGGGCGAAGTCGTACGTGACGGTCTTCGCGGCGATCACCTTGTCCATCGCGGCGATGATCCTGTCCGCGGCCTCGGTCCAGCCCATGTACCTGAGCATCATCTCGCCGGAGAGGATGAGCGAGCCGGGGTTGACCTTGTCGAGCCCGGCGTACTTGGGCGCCGTGCCGTGGGTCGCCTCGAACACTGCGACGCCCGTCTGGTAGTTGATGTTCGCACCGGGCGCGATGCCGATGCCGCCGACAGTCGCGGCGAGCGCGTCGGAAACATAGTCGCCGTTCAGGTTCAGCGTCGCGATCACGTCGTATTCGGCGGGACGCGTCAGGATCTGCTGGAGGAACGCGTCGCAGATGCAGTCCTTCACCGTTATCATCCGGCCGGTCTTCGGGTTTTTGAACTCGCACCACGGACCCTTGTCGATCAAGGTCGCGCCGTATTCACGCTGGGCGAGCTTGTAGCCCCAGTCGCGGAACGCGCCCTCGGTGAACTTCTGGATGTTGCCCTTGTGGACGAGCGTCACCGACTTGCGGTCGTTCGCGATCGCGTAGTCGAGAGCCGCCTTGACGAGGCGCTCGGTGCCCTCAAGGGAGACCGGCTTGATGCCGATGGACGCCGTCTTCGGGAAGCGGATCTTCTTGACGCCCATCTCGCCGAGGAGAAACGCCTTGACCTTCTCGACCTCGGGCGTTCCGTTCATCCACTCGATGCCCGCGTAGATGTCCTCGGTGTTCTCGCGGAAGATCACCATGTCGGTGAGCTCGGGGTGCTTCACCGGGGAGGGGACTCCCTTGAACCAGCGGACAGGCCGCAGGCACACGTAGAGGTCGAGCTCCTGGCGCATCGCGACGTTGATCGACCTGATTCCCCCGCCGACGGGCGTCGTGAGCGGGCCCTTTATCGAGACGAGGTTCTCGCGGCATGCGTCCAAGGTCGCCTGCGGAAGCCACTCGCCAGTCTGCCTAAACGCCTTTTCGCCCGCGAGGACCTCCTTCCACTCGATCTTGCGCTTGCCGCCGTACGCCTTCTCGACCGCGGCGTTCCACACAGTCATCGCGGCGCGCGTGATGTCGGGGCCGGTGCCGTCGCCCTCGATGTAGGGAACAACAGGATTCTCGGGAACGCAAAGCTTCCCGTCCTTCATTGTGATCTTTTCGCTCATGGGCTTTCCTTTACTTTCCAAGCGCTTTCCTGAGTGTGCCGGCGCCGCCAGATGGCGCTGCACCCGTGAGGTCCGCCTCGTCGACTTCCACCTGTTCGGAGTCGATCCAGAAGCGGATGCGCTTGCCGCGCACGATCTGCGGCTGCGCCTTCGACTCGTCGCGCACCTCGGCCGTGATCCCGTCGCCGGAATAAAGGACGACAAGACCGTTCTTCTTTGAATAAGTCGCCTTTGCGCCATACGCACGGTGGGCGTCGTTCGTCATCGCGACATTCCCTATCGCCACAACGCGGCGGACATCGCCCGCGGCGCGGCGCATGTCGTTCGGATCTTTCTTAGCCGCCTTGTGTACGCCGTTCGTGCCATTCGCCGCCTGGCTGAGGCCGTTAGTCGCGCCAGATTCCTTCTCGGTTTCGAAGAAGAGGAACACGCGGTCTGCGTGCATCTGGTACTGCTCGTCGTCGACGTGGACATGCCCCTCGAAGCTCGCTATGCCCTCCTTGCGGTTGTAGACAGTCATGTCCGAAGTGATCTTCGCAGGGCGTCCAGTCAGCTTCTTTTCCTTGTGCTTCTTTGGCTGGGGCTTTTCGACCTGTTTCTCGGCATTAGTGACTGTGGCATCCGACGGTACTGCCGCCTGCAGGACGCCGGCTTCCCCATTGGGCTCCGCTGCGGTGGCCTCTGCAGACTTGTCCACGCCCGCCTCGGCAACCAGATCGTCGAGCGCCGCGGCGGACGCGGCGAAGGCAGCCGCGCCGACTACGGCGGATAGCAACAAGGTCAATGGCTTATTCATCGGTCAGATTATACCATAATTCCGGCCCCTTAGCCGCGGATAAACGCGCGTCCCGCCGCGACCGCCTTGAGGTTGAGGTCGAGGAGGTTCGCCTTGCGGGCGGATATCGTCTCGCGGAGCGCCTGCTCGATCTTGTCGGGATCGACGCAGCGGAGCTTCTCCACGATCGCGCCGAGGATAATCATGTTGGCAAGGCTCTTCGCCTCCATTTCGGTGGCCATCTTGGTGGCGGGGATGTATACGACTTCGACGTCGGTGCGGCGCACCTTGCGTCCGATGAGCGCGGAGTCGACGAAGATCGTGCCGCCGGGCGCGACGGTGTCCTCGAACTTGTCGAGGGACGGCTCGTTCATCACCATCAGCACGTTCGGGTGCGCGATGATCGGGGAGCCCACGGGCTCGTCGGAGATGATCACCGAGCAGTTGCAAGTTCCGCCGCGCATCTCGGGTCCGTACGACGGAAGCCACGAAAGCTCCTTGTTCTCGAGAAGCGCAGCGTGGGCGAGGACCTTGCCGGAGAACAGAAGCCCCTGTCCGCCGAAGCCAGCCATTATCGTTTCGTATGTCATCTTACTTAGCCTCCTCCGCCGTGCGGTCCTTGTAGCATCCGAGCGGATAGAACGGAATCATCTTCTCCTCCACGAACTGGCACGCCTTGTCGGGCGTGAGACCCCAGTTGGTCGGGCACGTGGAGACTACCTCGACGAGCGAGAAGCCCTTGCCCTCGACCTGGTTCCTGAACGCCTTGAGGATCGCCTTCTTCGCCTGGCGCACGTGCGCGACGGAGTTTACGGCGACGCGCTCGAGATACGCGGGAGCGTCCAGGGACGCGAGAAGCTCGCATATCCTGATCGGCATTCCCTGCGTCTTGGGGTCGCGTCCGTACGGCGAGGTCTGCGTGACCTGTCCGATAAGCGAGGTAGGCGCCATCTGCCCGCCGGTCATCCCGTAGATCGCGTTGTTGATGAAGATGATCGTGATGTTCTCGCCGCGGCACGCGGTGGAGACCGTCTCGCAGAGTCCGATGGACGCGAGATCGCCGTCGCCCTGGTAGGTGAAGACGATGTTGTCGGGCATGGAGCGCTTGACTCCCGTCGCGACCGCCGGGGCGCGCCCGTGCGACGCCTCGATCATGTCGCACCTGAAGTAGTCGTACGCCATCACGGAGCATCCGACCGGCGCGATGCCGATCGTGCGTCCCTCGATGCCGAGCTCGTCTATCGCCTCTGCTACGAGGCGGTGCACGATGCCGTGGGTGCATCCCGGGCAGTAGTGGAGAACGGCGTCGGTGAGCGCCTTGGGCTTCTGGAAAACGATTGCCATTTTACTTCGCCTCCTTCCTTATCGCGGCGAGCACTTCGTCCGCGCTCGGAATCATTCCGCCGACGCGGTTGCACATGTTGACTGGCTTCGAGCAGTTGATCGCCAGCTTCACGTCCTCGTTCATCTGGCCCATGTTCAGCTCGACCGTGAGGAAGCTCTTCACCTTCGCCGCGGCCTTCGCAAGCGCGGCCTTCGGGAACGGATAGAGGGTGATCGGACGGATCATGCCGACCTTGATGCCCTCCTTGCGCGCGGCGACGATCGCGTTCTTCGCGACGCGGGCCGTGATGCCGACGGATACGACGCAGACCTCCGCGTCGTCCATGAGGTACTCCTCCCAGCGGCACTCCTCCTTCTCGAGCTTCGCGTAGCGCTCGAAGCGCTCGTAGTTCGTCTTCTCGAGCTCGTCCGGCTTGAGGTAGAGGGAGTTTACGATGTTGTGCGGACGCTTCATCTGCGTGCCCGTGGTGGCCCAGGGCTTCGTCGCGGGGATCGTCTCGGGATCGACCGTGTCCTCGGGAAGGACGACCGGCTCCATCATCTGGCCCATAGTGCCGTCCGCGAGCAGCATCGCCGGCATCCTGTACTTTTCGCCAAGCTCGAAGGCAAGGCGCGTCATGTCGGCCATCTCCTGCACCGTCGCGGGAGCAAGGACGATGATGTGGAAGTCTCCGTGCCCTGGTCCGCGCGTCATGAAGAAGTAGTCGGACTGCGACGGCTGGATGCCGCCGAGGCCGGGGCCGCCGCGCTGGACGTTGACGATGAGCGCAGGAAGGTCGGCGCCCGCGAGGTACGACATGCCCTCGGCCTTGAGCGAGATGCCCGGGCTGGAGCTCGAGGTCATCGCACGGCGTCCGGTGGACGCGCAGCCGTAGACCATGTTGATCGCGGCGATCTCGCTCTCCGCCTGGAGGAACGTCCCGCCGATCTTGGGCATGCGCTTCGACATGTACGCCGCGATCTCCGTCTGCGGCGTGATGGGATAGCCGAAATAGTGGCGGCAGCCGCAGCGTATCGCCGCCTCGGCGATCGCCTCGTTGCCCTTCATCAGAACCTTGGTACTCATAAGCTTCACTCCTTGGGAGGGGTTCGGGGACGCCAGAGTCCCCGTCCTTTCCTCATCCTACCTCTCTACAGTAATCACGCAGTCGGGGCACATCATCGCGCAGCTCGCGCATCCGACGCATTCCTCGGGCTTCGTCAGCTCGACCGGGGCGTGGCCCTTGTGGTTGAGCTTTGTCTTTGAAATAGACAGTATCTTCTTCGGGCATGCGGTCACGCAAAGCCCGCAGCCCTTGCACAGTTCTTCCTTGAACGTCAGTTTAGCCATCCTTTTGACTCCTTGAAATCTGCGTATTATACCATAAATCCCGCCGACGTGGACGCTCGTGCGGCCGGGATCTCGCGCCGCCGCTTCGCGGCAATAGGTGGCCTTTGGCGACCCCAACTGACCCCAACCGACTCTATACGTCCCTACTCGACCCTACCCAACCGCTACTCAACCACTCGCAAAAGGATTCGTGAGGCGGCGGCCGAAAGCTCCTCCTCATGGAGCCTCGGCGAATACGCCGTATCCATTCGCTCGGACTTTCGCTCCACCGCCTCACTGCCGCCGCACATCAGAGTCCTTTGCAAGCGAAGTGCAATCTGATTCGGGGTAAATTGCGGCGGGCGCGGTCGAACGCGCCCCAGAGATTCGAGGCCTCGTCGTGGGCGTCGTGCAGGACGACGGCTGAAGCGTCGAGCTTTTGCGAAAGCCGGGCGGTGCGTTTGAG
>CACYNF010000137.1 GCA_902775595.1 uncultured bacterium
CTCCACTACCGGACGCCGCGCCCGAAGATGGTCGCAAAGCACGTCACGGCGTGGCAGGATGCGCAAAGGGCGGTGCGACTCGTGCGCTCTGCTGCCGCCGCGCATGGGGTCAGCCCCGACAAGATCGGCTTCTTCGGGTATTCCGCAGCGGGACATCTGTCGCTGCTGATGGCTCTTTCCTCGCAGACTCGTTCATACAACCCGATTGACGACGTCGATTCGCTGCCGTGCAACGTCAATTGGGCCGTGGCGGCATTTCCGGCGTATGTCCTGTCTGACGGAGAAAATGGCGCGAACGCGCATGGCGGCAACCGGATCGAGGACGAGATACTTCCGCTGTTCAAGTTCGACTCCGCCACATGTCCTGTGTTCTTCATGCACGGCGACGCCGACGAAATCTCGTCCATGGCAAGCGTCAAGGTCTATTCGCGGCTCCACGCGATGTCAATCCCCTCGGAGCTGCACGTCTTTGCGAAACGCGCCCATGACTTCAAGTCGACTGGCGCGGCGAAGACGCCGCTTGTGGCGTGGCGCGGACTGCTCTGGGATTGGCTTGTGCAGATGGGGATCTGCGATTGCCGCGACACGGCAAAGCGTGGCGCACTCGTCCTTTCGTTTGACGACCGCAACCTTGCCGACTGGGAACGGTCGATCCCGCTCTTCGACAAGTACGGCGCACACGCAACGTTCTTCTTTACAGGACCGTGCGAAGGGGATGCGGCGCGTGTTCTTAAGAAGCTGCGCGAACACGGCCACTCCATTGGTCTCCACGGACTCAAGCACCAGAACGCGGACGCGGCGGTTGCAGCGAAGGGAGCCGCCGCGTATTGGGCGGAGGAGATCGCGCCGCAGCTTGCCGGCTGTCGCGCCGCCGGAATACCCATCACGAGCTACGCCTACCCGAACTGCCGACGCACGGACGAGACGGACGAGCTTTTCCGCACGAACGGCTTCAAGCACGTGCGCGGAGGGCTGAAGGGCGTCACTCCCTACGACCCCAAGGGAGAGAAGCAGGAGGGGCTTAAGCCGGTGCATACGGTTGACCGTGCGTTTTTGCCCGCAGCTGAACTTAAGACGCGTTTCCGTCTCGACACGGCCATCGCTGGCGAAGCGTATCATACCGACATCGAGGACATCCTGAAATGCGTCCGTCGCTGCGCCGAGCGCAACGAGGCATTTGTCCTCACCTCGCACGGCATCCATCCCGACGCGAAGGGCATCAACATGAAGACCGAATGGCTCGAGCGTATTCTCGCCACAGCGAGTGAATGCGGTGTCCAATGCCTTGGCTTCGACGAGCTCAAGTGAACTGGCAGAAATGTGCGAAAGGCATAATCTATGAAACATGTTGTGCTTATTGCAGTCGTCTGCGGCGCATTTGCCGCGGCGGGCGTTACGCTGCCCGTGTGCGAAGTCGCGGAGCGCGCGCAGCGCGAATCGGCTGTCTATCCGGGGCGGGTCGTTCCCGTCGCGCAGGTTGACGTCGTGCCGCAGGTCTCGGGCGAGATTCTGGAGGTGTGCTTCGCGAACGGCGCGGAGGTGAAGGAGGGCGATGTCCTCTACCGCATCGACCGCGTGAAGTACGAGGCGGCCGTCAAGAACGCGGAGGCGAAGGTCGCGGAATGCAGGGCCAAGGCGTCTTACGCCGAGCTGTCCTACGCGCGCCACATGGCGCTTGTCGAGAGGCGCGCCGTCTCGCAGGACGAAGCGGACAACGCGCAGTCTCTCCGCGACTCCTCGCGCGCCGCGCTTGCGGCGGCCGAGGCCGAGCTCGTCGCCGCGAAGGACGACCTCAAGCACTGCACGGTAGTCGCGCCGATCTCCGGACGCATCGGCTCCACCGCGAAGACGAAGGGCAACTACGTCAGGGCGGGCGGCGATGCGCTCGTCTCCATTATCCAGCTCTCGCCGATCCGCGTCAGGTTCTCCGTCTCCAACCGCGAGGTGCTTGACGTGTTAGGCGGAGACGTGGCCGCGCGGCGCGATGCTGCGGAGATGTCCGTCTCGCTCGCAAACGGAACCGCGCTCGGGGAGAAGGGCGTCATCGAATACGCCGAGAACGCGGCGGACTCCTTCACCGACACGCTCACTCTCTATTCGCTTTTCGAGAACGCCTCTCGCGCACTCGTTCCCGGCGGAACGGTCGCGGTGACGCTCGCCTCGAAGAACGGGGTGATGCGTCCTGCTGTTCCTGCGTCCGCTGTCCTGCAGGACACACAGGGTCCGTACGTCTGGGTTGTTGGCGCGGATTCGAAGGCCGAAAGGCGCTCCATCGCGCGTGGCGATCTCGACGACGGTTTCGTTTTCGTGGAGAAGGGGCTTGAGAAGGGCGAGAGGGTCGTCGCGGACGGAGCGCACAAGGTGCGTCGCGGGATGACGGTGGAGGCCGCGAAGTGAGCGCGGACGACGTTCTCGCGGGCTATCCAAGCCCGTCGCGCATCTTTCTGCGCCGTCCGGTAACGGCGTGGGTCGCGGCGCTGGTTCTCGTTCTTGTCGGGGCGTTCTCGCTCGCAAGGATGGCGGTGTCGGAGTATCCGCACATAACCCCCGTCACGATCACGGTCTCCGCAAACTACTCCGGTGCCGGCGTTGAGGCGCTTAACGGATCCGTCGCGCAGGTGATGGAGGACCAGATCAACGGCGTGGACGACATCTGGTACTACAAGTCCAACTGCTCGAACAAGGGGCTTTACAACTGCTACTGCACGTTCCGCCCCGGAACCAACTCCGACATGGCGCTCGTCAACGTGCAGAACGCCGTCAAGCGCGCGGAGCCGAAGCTCCCGGCGGAGGTGGTGCAGAACGGCATAACGGTGAAGAAGTCGCCCGAAGACCGCATGGTCATGTACATGTTCATGACCGACGGGCGCGAAATGGATTTGATGGAGCTCTCCAACTTCGTGGAGAAGCAGGTCGCGGATGCGGTGGCGCGTCTCGACGGTGTCGCGCAGGTGGAGACGGGTGGACGCACCTACGCGATGCGCGTGTGGCTCGATCCGGTGAAGCTCGCGGGACTCGGCATTTCCGTCGACGAGCTCAAGTCCGCGATCCTCTCCCAGAACGTGCAGGCCGCGGCGGGTACGGTCGGAGCGGAGTACGCGAACAGCCATCTCACGTTCAAGATCAACGTCAAGGGTCGGCTCAAGACGAAGGAGGAGTTCGAGAACATCGTCGTGAGGACGAATCCCGAAACAGGAGCGCAGGTGCTCGTGAAGGATGTCGCGCGCGTCGAACTCGGCGCGAAGGGCTACACCGTCCGCTCCCGCTTCAACGAGAGGCCGGCGGTGTCGCTTTCGGTCTACAAGGCGCCGGAGGCGAACGCCGTCTCGACCGCGAAGCGCGTCAAGGCGGAGGTCGAGAAGTGGATCGGACGCATGCCCGCGGGCGTCGAGGGAGTGCTTGCGGACGACACGACTGCGTTCACGCGCGTCTTCCTGCGCGAGACGCTGAAGACGCTTCTCGTCGCGCTTCTCCTCGTCGTCGCGATCACGTATCTCTTCCTTCAGGACTGGCGCGCGACGTTCGTGCCCGCGCTCGCGATACCGATCTCGCTCATAGGATCGTTCGCGTTCCTCGGCGCCGCGGGCTTCACGGTCAACGTCCTCACGATGTTCGGGCTCATCCTCGTCATCGGCTCGCTCGTGGACGACGCGATCGTCGTCGTGGAGAACACACAGTCGCTTATGCGCCGCGAGGGTCTTTCCGCGAAGGAGGCCGCAGCGAAGTCGATGACGCAGATCACAGGCGCGCTGATTGCGACGACGCTCGTGACTCTTTCGTGCTATCTTCCGCTCGCGTTCTATCCTGGCATGGCGGGCATGATGTATAGGCAGTTCGCGGTCACGATGTGCGTGGCGCTCTGTCTTTCCACTTTCGTCGCGCTCGTTCTCTCGCCGGTCCTCTGCGCCGCGCTCCTCAGGCCGCCGCCGGAGAAGCCTCCGCGCGTATTCTTCCCGTTCAACTGGACGCTCGACAAGTGCCGCGCGGGATACCTGCGTGTCGCCGGGCTGTTCGTTAGGCGGCTTTTCATCTCGCTGCCGCTTTTCGCGCTCGCCGCGCTTGCGCTCTGGTGGACGACTGGGAAAGTCCCGACGGCATTCCTCCCCGAGGAGGACCGCGGCTACATCACGCTCAACCTGCGGCTTTCGGAAGGCCAGTCCTTGGAGCGCACTATCGCGCTCGTCGACGAGATACACGAGCGCGCGGCGAAGATTCCGGGAGTCGAGTCCATCTCGTCGACGTGTGGAAAGTGCAACATGTGGGGCTCCGGCGAGAACCTCGCGGGAATTCTCTTCCGTCTCGACCACTGGGACAGGCGAAAGGGGCGCGGGATGACGTCGGACGATATACAGGACAGGATCAAGGACGCGCTTTCCGATCTGTACGCGGCGGAGATGGTGTTCTCGCAGCCTGCGGCGATTCGCGGACTTGGCGGCGGAAACGGCGTCGGTTTCAACTTCTGCTCCGTGGACGGCATGGAGCCGGAGGAGCTTTTAGAGGCAGTGGACACGTTCCGCGACGAGCTTCGGGAAAGCCCGCTCGTCAAGTCCGCCGCGCACGGCTTCACGGCCTCAACTCCGCAGCTGGAGCTCAAGCTCGACCGCCGCAAGGCGGAGATGCTGGGGATTTCGCCGAAGACCGTGTTCGCGACGCTCCAGAACAAGCTCGCCTCGTACTATGTCAACGACTTCAACCTGAAGGGTGGCGTCTACGAGGTGAAACTGCAGAACGACCCAGACTCGCGTGCGTCGGTGAAGGACGCGCTTGCGATCAGGATTCCGACGCCGAACGGGGAGTCTGTGCCGCTTTCGTCAGTCGGAAGCATCGAATACGTCGGCGGCACGCGCGAGACGATGGCGTACAACAAGATGATCGCGGCGTGGTTTTCCGTCGTGCCGAATCCGGGCGTGCCGTCATCGGAGCTCATGAAGTTCATCGAATCGACGCCAAAGCCGAAAGGATGCGCGATCGAGTGGGGGCCTGTGCAGCTCCAGGAGAAGGAGAACGAGGGCAGGCTCAAATGGCTTGTGATTGCAGCGTTCGTGTTTGCGTACCTCTTCCTCGCCGCGCAGTACGAGAGCTGGGTCATCCCCGCGTCCGTGATGCTTTCCGTCGTCGTAGCGCTCCTCGGGGCGTTCACCGGACTGTGGCTCACGCATACGCCACTCTCCGTCTATGCCCAGCTCGGATGCGTGATGCTCATCGGTCTCGCGGCGAAGAACGCGATTCTGATGGTGGAGTTCTCGAAGCAGGAGCGCGAGGGCGGCGCGACGATCCAGGATGCCGCGCTTCGCGGCGCGGATCTCCGCTATCGCGCTGTCATGATGACGGCGTGGAGCTTCATCATCGGCGTGCTCCCCCTCGTCTTCGCGCACGGCGCGGGAGCGGGCGCGATGCGCGGAATCGGCATCTGCACGTGCTCGGGGATGCTCGCCGCGACGGTCTTTGGCATCTGCTTCACCCCCGCGCTCTACGCGCTCTTTGAGCGCATGAGGAAGTCAACCTTGCGAAGCCCCCATGAAGCGTCCGATCCCGAGCGGGCGCAGAAACAGGCGCGGTAAATCCGCCGCGCTTGGCATGGACAGGAATGAACATTTGTTTTCGATATGCGGTGAGTGGCGGCGCGGCAAATCCGCCGCGATAGGAATTACATAGGATGAATCTCTGTCTTTTCTTTGAAGGCACTGGGCAGGGCGTCGCGGGGTGTATCACAAATGTGACGCGCTTGCGCGACCTTTGCGTGGATGACTCGCGGCAGAAGCTACATCTTGCAGCGGGGCCTGGGACTCATTTCGGTTCGTATCTCGCGGGGAAGATTGCGGGCGTGGACTGGAGAACGACATTCCGCTCGGCGCGGCGGTGGTTCGAGGCGAACTACGAATCGTTGCCGAAAGACGGGATTGGCACTTCTGTTTTCCTCTTCGGCTTTTCACGCGGCGCTCTCATTGCGCGGCACTTCGCGGCATGGCTCGACAAGCTTGGCGTCGAGGTTGACTATCTTGGATTGTGGGACACAGTTGACGCTACCATCGGGCTGGATGTCGCGGCAGATTGTCCGCGCAACGTTAAGAAGGCGCGGCATGCCGTGTCGCGCGACGAAACGCGGAAGTTCTTTCAGCATGTCCCGCTCAAAGGCGACAAAGGGCAGGTTGTTGAAATGCTTTTCCCCGGCAGCCATAGCGATGTCGGCGGACTTTACGACGACAATCACCTTGTCGCCGACCTTGCACTTGCATGGATCGCGGCTGGTGCAAAGCGAGAGGGATTGCGGCTCAAACGCACCGCCCGGCTTTCGCAAAAGCTCGACGCTTCAGCCGTCGTCCTGCACGACGCCCACGACGAGGCCTCGAATCTCTGGGGCGCGTTCGAC
>CACYNF010000138.1 GCA_902775595.1 uncultured bacterium
ATGGAAGGTGAGGCAAGGGACGAGGGGGCGAGTGCCGAACTGAGCGACATGCAACGACGCGGTTCGTCGGATGCGCGGTGAGACACGTCGCAAGGCGAGAAGCCGGCATCTCGGCGACGAAGCATTGCGGCGCGTATCGCCGTGAAGACGACGGGAGCGGCGGCGCAGGGAGCGGGAGAGAGGCCGAGCCACCGAGCACCGCGTCGAACTCCCGCGGGTGCCATGCGCGGCTTGCTTCGTCGCCGCTAGCGGGGCGGAACCCGCGAAAATGAGACGAGTCGCGCAGGACTGCGACCCGAAGACATATATGTATATGTCGAGTGGGCGCAAGGACGCGCAAATCGGCCATTTATCGCGGGCGAGCACCGTTGCGGCGAAGCAAGCCGCACGATGTCAGGCAAGCCAGCACAGCATAGGCAATGCTAGCGAGCCATAAGCCGAAATTCGCTCCGCCGCAGACGCGCTACCGATTGGTCGCGTAGAGCGGGCCGAAGTTCGCGCAGGCGCGGTAGTCCGCGCCGGTCGGATCGTCCGACGCGCCGAAGAGTCCCCAGCAATGCGGCTGGAACACCTTCTCCTCCGGAACGTTGTGCATCGCGACGGGGATGCGCAGCATCGAGGCGAGAGTGATGAGGTCTGCGCCGATATGCCCGTATGCAATCGCGCCGTGGTTCGCGGCCCAGGCGTTCATCACCGAGTAGACGTCCTTGAAGAAGCCCTTCCCGGTGAGGCGCGGCGTAAACCAAGTGCAAGGCCATTCGGGGTTCGTACGCTCCATAAGCGTCTTCTGCTGCTTCGCGTCGAGCTCCACCGACCACCCTTCGGCGATCTGCAGGACAGGTCCCTGGCCCTTCACGATCGAGATGCGGATCATCGTGAGAGGCATGCCTTTAGGCGTAAGGAACGACGACGAGAAGCCGCCGCCGCGGAAGTATTCGACTCCCGCCGGAACCCACTTCGTCGCCTTCAAGGTGGCGTCGATGTCCTTCTGCGTGACATCCCACCAGTTCTTGAACACCGGCTTCCCCTTCTCCTTCATCTCGCCTGCCGCGTCGAGGCAGCAGGAGCCAGAGTTGAGGAGGTGGATGATGCCCGCCTTCGCGTCCTTCGGAAGCCCCTTCCCAGTGGCGCGCTTCACGGCTGCGTCGCTCCAGTACGTGCGAACGTCGGCGAACATCGACGCCTTGTTCGTGAGGAGCCACATGAGGAGCATGCAGATGCCGTTGAGCGAGTCGTTCTCTGTCGCGAGGATCTGCGGCATTTTCTTTCCGTTCCAGTCGAACGAAGTGTTGCACATCACCTCCGCGACATCGCCGTTCGGCCAGTGGTCGGTCCACTGACGCTGCCCCTGGAAGCCGCCTGCAATCGCGTTCCTGCCGACCGCCTCTTCGCCGAAGCCCATCTCCTTGAGCTTGGGGTTGCCGGCCATCATGTCGCGGACGATTATCGCCATCTTCGCGATGAACTCCCAGTCCTTGTCCTTCGCCTCGCGCGACTTCTGAATCTTCGGCGGATTGTAGTCCTTCCCTTCCTTGAGGTTCTTCTTCATCCACGCAAGGGCCTTCTTGTACTCATCCTTGTCGTAGATGCCCTCCTCGATGCGGCGGAGGATCTCGCACTCGTCCATGTTCTCCGGCGCGATGCCGAGGTAGTCCTGCATGAAGTTGACGTCGACGAACGAACCCGCGATGCCCATCGCGGAGGTTCCGATCGAGAGGTAGCTCTTGCCCTTCATCATAGCGACGGCGAGACCCGCCTTCGCGAACCTAAGAATCTTCTCGGCGACGTCGGCGGGGATCTTGTCGGACTCGTCGCGGTTCTGCACCTCGTGCCCGTAGATGCCGTACGCCGGCATCCCGCGCTGCGCATAGCCCGCGAGCATGCACGCGAGATAGACGGCTCCCGGGCGCTCCGTTCCGTTGAAGCCCCAGACCGCCTTCGGGATGACCGGATCGACGTCCATCGTCTCAGTTCCGTAGCACCAGCACGGCGTGACGGAAAGCGACACGCCGACGTTGTTCGCGGCGAACTTGTTCGCGCACTGCGCCGCCTCGAACCTGCCGCCAATCGTCGTGTCCGCGATAACGCACTCTACCTTCGAGCCGTCGGGATAGCGGAGATTGTCGGAGATCAGCTTCGCGGCTGCCTTGGCCATCGCCATCGTCTGGTCCTCAAGCGACTCGCGAACGCCACGCCTGCGGCCGTCGATTATCGGGCGAATGCCCACCTTGGGAAACGGGTTGTTAGTGAATACTGTCTGGTTCATGGTTGTTGCTCTTTCGTGTTTGATGATTAGTGTTTAGAAATTGGTTGTTGAACTTTGCCGACCTTCGAAGAAGGAGACGATGCTTGATGTCTTGTTGGGATCCTCGCCGTGCGGATGGTGGCCGTAGAGAGCGCGATGGTGGATATCGATCTTGCCGCCTGCCGCCTTGAATCTTTCGGCGAACAGTTCGCAGTTTCTGGACGGAGGCACAGTTGCGTCCTGTCCACCATAGAGAAGCAAAATCGGAATTCCCGCCTTCGCGAGCGGATCAGTCATGTTTACTGGCATTCTGGGATCGGCGGACCAGTTGCCGTCCGCAGGCGGCATGTTCGCCCAGGGCCCGATTTGCGCGGCATTCTCGGTCGGCGTGCCGCCGACCTTGGCGAAGCCATCGAAGTTCATGAGCGGCGCGTCGAGGTATATCTTTCCGACGCACTCGGGGAAAGCGGCGGCGTAGCGCGTCGAGAAGAAACCGCCCCAGCTCATCCCCACGAGGCATGCCTTTGGCGCGAAGCCGAGTTCATCTACGAGAAACTTCTGGAACGCGCGGCTTACGCGAAGCCCTTCTTCGTCCATGCGGTGACGGAACGTGTCAATTGTCACATGGTGCCAGCCTTTCGCGAGAAGGTCGAGAACACCCGTCCTGTCCACGTACGCCTCGGCCCACTGCATCGTCCATGTCCATGGAAGTCCCGCGGCGGGCTCGCATTTCGGCGACACGACCCAGGCCTCGTGCCCCTCGAAGTCGAACACAGTCCGCCGGTAGCCATACCACGTGTCGCGGCGCAGCACCTGCTTCTTGGCTGAGATTTTTTCGGCGAGGTCGCTCTGCGCATCACCCGCCGCGCCCTGCCGTCCGGCCTTCATCCACTTCGCAGTGTCTGTCTCGCCGGACTCTGTTGTCGCGGAAAGGACGGCCTTCAGGAAGTCGGGCTCGACATAGTAGAACTTCACCGGCCACTCCTCTTGACCGCTGTTGTAGACGTAGCCGTGCAGTTTCTCGGCACGGAGCGGACGCTCGAGCGTGCGGATTCGCTTGATTCCGATGTGAGTGCCGTGGGCGAGCTCATTGACTTCGTCTAAGTCCCCCTTGTCTCCCTCGTAAAGCAGCCATTCTCCGCACGTCTCGCCGTTTTTGACGACGTCTTCGCTCATGACGGCGACATTGCAGAGCCCGTTTGTGACGGGTTGCGAGAAGAACTTCGCCTTTAGCTTGCCGAAGTCCGCAAGCGCCTTCACGTCCTCGTCGTCAAGAAGTCCGTCCTTGTTCGGCGCGATGCCGATGTTCATCGTTCCTCCGTTGCCGACCGTGTTCAGGTAGCGTTGCAGGAGATAGAGTCCGCACTTCGTCTTGCCCTTTTCCCTAGCGTGGTAGAACCATCCATTGCGCATCGGGAAGTCGCATTCGCAGACGCGGAAGAAACTCGGCGTATCAAACAGCCGCATCCCCGTGTTCATGTGCGTCTTGTAGTCCGGGTTGCCGTACTTGCCGTCCGCAAACCCGCCCGTAGAGCAGATCGTCGCGCAGGAATCAGGGTCGAGCTCGCCCTTCTCGTTGCCGGGCCAGCGGAAGTCCGACTCGTCCGACTCGCCTGCGAAGATGCAGACCTTCGGCTGGAGCTCGCGCACAAACTTGAACACCTCCGGGAAGCGATAGTAGTCGCCGCTGATCCTGCGCCTTTCCTTCGCGCCGCCATACCATCCGTCGCCGCCGTTCGCTCCGTCGAACCACATCTCGAATATCTCGCCGTAGTCGCCGGAAAGCAACTCCTTGATCTGGGCGTGGTATTTCTCGACGTACTTCGGCGACGCGTAGTCCGCATCGTGGCGATCCCACGGCGAGACGTAGACGCCGAACTTGAGCCCCGCCTTGCGGCACGCCCGCTCCATCTCCTTTACATAGTCTCTACCCGTTTCACGGGTAAGTTCGAGTTTCGAGTTGGAGTTCGAGAGTGGAATTGTTCCTTTCTCCAACTCCAACTTTGGACTCCAACTTTTCCAAAACGGAGTTTTGGTAATATTGTGCTCGGTCGTCTTCGTCGGCCAGAGGCAGAAGCCGTCATGGTGCTTTGCGACGACAATGAGCCCGCCGAGCCCACCGGCCTTGCACGCGCCGACGATCTGGTCGGCGTTGAACTTCGCAGGGTTCAAGAGCGCCGGATCTTCGTCGCCATAGCCCCATTCGCGGTCGGTATAGGTGTTGAGGCCCCAATGGACGATTCCGTAGACCTCGCAGTCGCCGGCGGCAATGCGCGCGGCAAGCGCAGGGCCCGGTTTCGGAGATGGCAAATCAACGACGACCGACACGGCTGGACATGATGCCGACACAAGCGCCGCCACCGCAACTACTAAGAGTTTTTTTCGAATTGCCATAAGCTTGCCCATTCCGATCATGCAGAACATTCTGACGTGATTATACCACAACAACGGCCGACATTTCTATTGTTTCGTCCAGTAATTATCTGCTTTTTCGTCCGAAGCTTGTTTGGCGCGGCGAGACGCACCCCTGCTAGGGCATCCGCTTCGCGGACAGCCTTCGGCTGGGGGATACGCACCTCCTTGCGGCTAACCCAAGGAGGTGGAGCTTCCAGTTCCGTCGCATACGGCCATGCTATGCGGAAAGGCGGCGGCGAATCCACGCGCCGCTGCGGAAGCGCAGGAAGAGCACCGTCGAGAGGACGGCGAAGAACGCCGGCATCGTCCACCAGAGCGCGAGAAGCGAGCGATGAAACGCGGCGACGGCAAGTACCGCCGGCATCCAGAGGCAGATGTCGCAGCCGAGCTTCGCGCCCATGACGAACCTGACGTCGCCTACGCCGCGCAAGGCCCCCTCGAACACCATGCCGAGCCCTTCCCCAACCTCGCGCACGAGCATTATGAGAAACAGCATGTGCACGGAAGCGCGCCACGCCTCCGCGGTGAACTCCGCGTCATTAGGGAGGAACACGTCCGCAACCACGCCGGAGAGCGGCAGCAGGACGCAGTAGACGGCCGCAAGCAAGCCAAGGCAAAGGAACACTCCCGTCCGGACCGTGCGCCTCACCGCCTCCGTATCGTTCGCGCCGTGCCTCCTGCCGGACACTATGCAGATGCCGTCCGATAGCGCACACATCACGCAGTAGAAGAGGTTGTTGACGGCGAACACGACGTTTGCCGAACCCGCGCCGAGCGCGTCAAAACGTCCGAGGACAAGAGTAAAGACAGTGAATGCGACGCAGGAGGCGAACGCCGTCATTCCGTTGAACGCGCCCGTTCGCAGGATTTTCCACATAAGCGGGAAGTCCGGCCTCAGCGCTCCGTCGCGTCCATCCGCGCGGACGAGCGCGTCGCGGCATACCGCCGCGCCCTGCAGCGCGGCGTCTCTGGAATCTTCGATCTCCTGCAGTGTCTGCTTCAGCTGGCCGATCGTTATCTGGAGCGTGCTCTCAGCGGAGCTGAGATCGGAATAAGTCGTTCCAAGGGAAAAGTACAGGGCGGCTTCCTGCCCCAAAGCCTTCCAGTGGGTCCCGGAGGCGGGACATGTCCAGTCCGTGATCTATGATCCCGAGCTTTACTGGGCCCGGATCGAGCGCTTTTTGCATGCGCACGGTGTCGCCATCGTCTGACCAAAAAAATCCCCTGTCCGGCAGCGGAAAGGCTGCGGGCAGGGGATCCTTCTTTTTGCATAGAATTGCATAGAAACTGTCCTGTATAAAGGGCAGCGGAAAACGGCTGTCTGAAAGGGCTGCAGCGGATGCGGTGCTCCGCGGATACGGCGCTCCGTCACTGGCCCTTGCGGAGCATGACGTGGCGGCCGTTGACCTCCACGGACGGGATCATGCGGTTGAGGTAGACGGAGAAGCGCGTCACGCCGCTCTTGCGGATCGTGGCGTCGAGCTTGTCGTTGATCTCCTCCAGCTCCTTGCGGAGGGTGCTGATGTACATATCGTCCGTGTGATGGCTCTCAAAGATCCGCAGGATCTGACTCTCGATATCGGAGTCGGGGGAGCTGCTCAGGGAGACCCAGACGGCACTGTCCCGGTTTTCCACGGAGAGAGAAGGGAAATCCTTGAGAAACTCCGACAGCTTGCTG
>CACYNF010000139.1 GCA_902775595.1 uncultured bacterium
TAACGCTCGGAGTTTCTTTTTGTCAGGAGAAAAACGCCTATTTCACTTGTCAAAACGCATATCATCCTTTATTTATCGGGGTGAGATGCACTTTGACAGTCAAAAAATGGGTAAACTCCAGCAACGCCCTGGAGTTTCACCGCATTCCACCATGCAGCGGCAATCGACGGAAGGACAGTGGCGGACCGCAGTCCTCCCACGCATTATTGGGCTGCTGCGCGCGGCCAGCAAGTGGAGGGCGGCGTCAGTTCTTCGGATTGAACGGCGGCGTTCCCTGCACGGCATCGCAGGCGGCGTTCCACTTCTTCTTCAACGAGAAGAACGCCGAGCCGCCCCTGTTCTCGGTCTGGATGAAGAACAGACGGCTATGGCCGGTCTTGAGGTTCGCGCGCTGGTCGGTCCGCATCGCGCCCTCGTGTCCGAGCCAGTCGTCGTAAAGCCAGCTACCGACACAGTACGGCTCGGCAATGCAGGGCGGCGTCTGCTTGACTGCAAAGACTTTGTCGAAGGTCTCGCGCGAGATGATCTTGCGGCCCTTCCATGTCCCGTGGTGCGCAAGCATCTGAGAGAAGCGCATCATGTCCGCCGGAGTCGAGAAAAGCCCGCCCGCCGCACACGGAAAGACCTTCGCCTCCCACGGGAAGACGAGTTGCGGGGTGCACCAGTCCGAGCCGAGGCGCAGCGGCCCATCGTCCGTCGTATACGCCTTGACAATGCGCGATGCCTGTTCCGCCGTCGGCGAAAAGGTGGTATCGCTCATTCCGAGCGGATCCAGGACGCGCTCCTTCAGCCATTTTTCGTAAGGCATTCCAACGGCGACCTCAAGCGCCGCGGCGGATGCGTCGACCCAGGCGTTCCCATAGCGGAACGTCTCGCCCGGCTGGGCCACAAGCGGAACGGCGGCCATCTGGCGCGCGATCTCGCGAAGCGGGACGGCGCGTTTTATGATCGGCGGCGAGAAGCGCGAGCCGCTTGTGTGCGTGACGAGGTCGCGGATCGTCAGCGGGCGCTTCGGCGGAACGAGGGACTTCTTTCCCTCGGCGTCGGTCACGGACACCTTGATGTCGGCGAACTCGGGCAGGAACTTCGCGACTTCGTCGTCGAGAGACAGCCTGCCGTCGTCGACCGCCGCCATGAGCGCCGCGCCGTTGAAGGTCTTTGTCATCGAGAAGACTGCGAAGAGCGTGTTGGTGCGCATCGGGACCTTGTTCTCCACGTCCGCCCAACCTGCGCAATCGAAGCGCACTTCGCCCGACGCGTCGGAGATTCCCGAAACGACGCCGGCGACAAGGCCCTTCTCGACATACTCGTCTAACAGCGCCTTTATCGACCCTTCATCTGCGGCGACCGCAGCCACCGCGACCGAAAACGCCGCAAGCGCGGCGAATGTGTATTTGTGTTTCATCATTGCGTTACTCCTGATTCATATTGAAAGCAAGTGGCAGAGGCGGCGGAATGCCGTCTCGTGAAAGGCTGCGATAAGCCCGCACGGCGCGCTCCATGCTGCGAGGGCGTTGGGGGCCGAACGGGAGCAACAAACGCCGCACACGGCGTCCTGCCGCGCGTTTGCGCTAATCTCGTTTATACTTAGCATCAATACGACTGGCCGGATAGCCGATCAGGCACCGAAACCTCCATGCCAATTTAAGTCATATGATACCATTTACATGGGTAAGTGTCAAAGGCGCAAGAGCCCTGGAGTTTACCCATTTTTTAGCTTCTGCCGGTTCGACCCTCGCCAAAGCCGCCGAATTTAACTCCGATCAGCAGGGCTCTCGCGCGGAGTTTATTTTTGTCAGGAGAAAAACGCCCATTTCACTTGTCAAAACGCATATCATCCTTTATTTATCGGGGTGAGATGCACTTTGACAGTCAAAAAATGGTTAAACTCCAGACTAGGTTTGTCGGAAAGTTGGCGTCAACGAGCATCACCCAAATTTCGCCTGTCAGAAATCTAAATTGGCTTCGCCTACCTTGTCGTAAGCGGGAGATGGGCTCCTGCACAACAACGAAAAAGAAAGTATAAAGAGGTGCGTTATGGACAACAGGAACTTCAGAAAACTCATGGTCGCGGGCCTTGCATGCATGGCCCTCTGCGGAACGACTCTCGCCGCGCCACGCGGCGGAAACGGCAACCGTCCGCCGCAGAAACCGGCCGTCCACCAGAATGCCGGGAGGCCTGCGCATCACGCCGCGCCGCAGCCTGCGCACCACAACGCCCCCAGGCCCGCGCACCATGCGCAGCACAGGGCGTCCACGCATCATGCGCACGTCGTCCACCATCCGGCACCGCCGCCGCCGCGTCTCATGCCTCCTCCTCCGCCGCCGCGGACGGTCGTGGTGCATCACGAGGAAACCGGCCTTGGCGCCCTTCTCGGCGCGCTTGTCGGCGGACTAATCGGCGCGGCGCTCTAAGCCGCGCCGCCTAAAGGCCAGCGCAGGCGGGCGAATGTCGTCTCGAAGACGGACGTCCGCCGACCGGCTGCATCGTTCGGTCTGTCGTTCTCAGCTTATCGTCGCGTGGTATTCCTGGAGCGACTTGACCTCGCCCTTCCCGCTCATGGCGGCCTCGATGCCCTCCGCCGCCGCGTAGGCCGCGGCGATGGTCGTGAGGTACGGCACCTTGTACTTGATGCACGCCTTGCGGATGCGCCCGAGGTGCTCGATCGAGTTCGCCTTCACCGACGGAGTGTTGATGACGAGCGAGACCTCGCGGTTCTTGATGACGTCGAGGCAGTCGGGGCGTCCCTCGCCGATCTTCGCGACGGGATACGCCGGGATGCCGAGGTCGCGGAGCCAGTTGGCCGTGCCCTCGGTCGCGAGGATCGTGAAGCCGAGGTCCACGAGCTTCTTGACGGCGGACTCGATGTCGGCCTGCTTCTGCGTGAGCGAGACGAGGACGCGGCCCGGCTTCGTCGGAAGCGGCGCGCCCGCGGCCTCCTGCGACTTGAAGTACGCAAGGCCGAAGTTGTCCGCAAGACCGAGAACCTCGCCCGTGGAGCGCATCTCCGGCCCGAGGACGGGATCCACCTCCGGGAACTTGTCGAACGGCAGCACCGCCTCCTTCACGCCGAAGTACGGGACGACGTGCTTCTTGTCGAGCCCCATCGACTTCACGGTGTCGCCGAGCATGAGGTGCGTCGCGATGCCGGCCATCTGAACGCCGCCGACCTTGGACACGAGCGGAACCGTGCGGCTTGCGCGCGGGTTCGCCTCGATGACGTACACCTTGTCGTCCTCGATCGCGAACTGCATGTTCATGAGCCCCACGACCTTTAGCTCCGTCGCGATGCGGCGCGTGTAGTCGAGGATCGTCGCCTTGTTCTTCTCGCTGATCGACACGGGCGGAAGAACGCACGCGGAGTCGCCGGAGTGGATGCCCGCGAGCTCGACGTGCTGCATGATCGCCGGGATGAAGATGTCCTTGCCGTCCGAAAGCGCGTCAGCCTCGCACTCGAGCGCGTGGTGGAGGAAGCGGTCGAGGTAGAGCGGACGGTCGGGCGTGACGCCGACGGCCTTCGCGACGTACTCGCGGAGCGCCGACTCGTCGTAGATGACCTCCATTCCGCGTCCGCCGAGGACGAACGAAGGACGGATGATGATCGGGTAGCCGAGCTTCTCGACGCACTTGAGCGCGCCGTCGATGTCGCTCGCCATCATCGACTCCGGCATCGGGATGCCGAGGCGGTCCATGATGGAGTGGAAGAGATCGCGGTCCTCCGCCTGGTCGATCGAGTCGACGGACGTCCCCAGGATCCTGCACCCGGCCTCCTGGAGTCCGCGCGCGATGTTGAGCGGGGTCTGCCCGCCGAACTGGACGATCACGCCCATCGGCTTCTCGGCCTCGTATATCTGGAGGACATCCTCGACCGTGACGGGCTCGAAGTAGAGCTTATCGGACGTGTCGTAGTCCGTCGAGACCGTCTCGGGGTTGCAGTTGACGATGATCGTCTCGTAGCCCATCTTGCGCATCGCCATCGCGGCGTGGCAGCAGCAGTAGTCGAACTCGATTCCCTGTCCGATCCTGTTGGGGCCTCCGCCGAGGATCATGACCTTCTTCGGGTTTGTCGACACCGGCGCCTCGCCGAACGCGGCGTGCCCCGGCTTCGGGTCGTTGTAGGTCGAGTAGTAGTACGCCTGGCCCTCGACTCCCGACACGGGGACGGCGAACCAGCGCTCCTTGCATCCGAGCGCCTTGCGCTGGTCGCGGATCTCCTTCTCCGCGATGCCGAGGAGCTGCGCGAGGTACTTGTCGCTGAAGCCGTCCTTCTTCGCCTGGACGAGCATGTCGTCGGGGAGCTTCGCGCCCTTGTGCCCGAGGATCTCCTCCTCCTCCTCGACGAGCTCGCGCATCTGCTGGACGAAGTACGCCTTCACGCCGGTGCGCGCGAAGATCTGCTCGTCCGTCGCGCCCTTCCTGAGCGCCTCGTACATCTGGAAGTGGCGCTCGGAGTTGGGGACGGAGAGGAGCTTGAGGAGCTCCTCGAGCGAGAGGTCGTGGAAGTCCTTGACGAAGCCGAGGCCCGCCCTGCCGCGCTCGAGCGCGCGGATCGCCTTCTGGAAGGCTTCCTTGTACGTCTTGCCGATGGACATCACCTCGCCGACGGCCTTCATCTGCGTGCCGAGCTTGTCCTCGACCGCGCGGAACTTCTCGAACGCCCAGCGCGCGAACTTGAGGACGACGTAGTCCCCGTCCGGCGTGTACTTCTCGAGCGTTCCGTCGCGCCAGTAGGGGATCTCGTCCATCGTCATGCCCGAGGCGAGCTTGGCGGAGACGAGCGCGATCGGGAAGCCTGTCGCCTTCGAGGCGAGCGCCGACGAGCGCGAGGTGCGCGGGTTGATCTCGATGATCACGACGCGGCCCGTCTTCGGATCGTGCGCGAACTGCACGTTCGTCCCGCCGATGACGCCGATCGCCTCTACGATCTTGAACGCGTCGCGCTTGAGCCTCTCCTCGAGGTCCTTGGAGATCGTGAGGAACGGCGCCGCGCAGAAGCTGTCGCCCGTATGCACGCCCACCGCGTCGATGTTCTCGATGAAGCACACCGCGATCATCTGGTTCTTCGCGTCGCGAACAACCTCGACCTCAAGCTCCTCCCAATTGAGGATCGACTCCTCGATGAGGCACTGGTGCGTGAGCGAGGCGTCGAGTCCGCGGGCGCAGATCGTCTGCAGCTCCTCGTCGTTGTAGCAGAAGCCGCCGCCGGCTCCGCCCATCGTGTACGCGGGACGGACGACAACCGGGTAGCCGATCGTGTCGTGGACGAGGTTGAGAGCCGCCTCCACGGAGTGGACGATGCCCGACTTCGGCGTCTCGATGCCGAGCTTCTGCATCGTCTCCTTGAAGATCTCGCGGTCCTCTCCGCGCTCGATGGCGCCGAGGTTGACGCCGATGACCTTCACGCCGTACTTGTCGAGGATGCCCTTCTTCGCGAGCTCCATGGAAAGATTGAGGCCCGTCTGCCCGCCGAGGTTCGGCAAAATGGCATCGGGCCTCTCCTTCTCGATTATCTGCTCGAGACGCGCCTCGTTGAGCGGCTCGATGTACGTGGCGTCCGCCATCACCGGGTCCGTCATGATTGTCGCGGGGTTCGAGTTCACCAGGACGACCTTGTATCCGCAGGCCCTCAGGGCCTTGCACGCCTGCGTTCCGGAATAGTCGAATTCGCAAGCCTGCCCGATAACAATGGGACCGGAGCCGATGATAAGGACCTTGTCAATGTCCGCTCGCTTCATACCAACTGCCTTTCAATTTGAAAATGATTTGCAATCGGGCGGATATTATACCAAAACCGCGGCGGCTGTGGACGGGAAAATGCGCGGAAAGCACACGGGTTTTTTCAGATTCCTGCGCACACGGCGGAAAATTTTGCCGAGGCAGCAATATGAAGCAATGCGCGTCGTAGTTCGTGAGGCGGTGGCCGAATTTACAATTAGACAAAAAAAGCTGGGGACGTCCTACTCTCCCCGCTGCGCGGGGTCGTTGCCGACTCTAACCGACCCTAACCAACTCTAATTGACCCTATGCGACTCTACTCGACCCTACCCCGCCTCTTCGCCCGCATTAGGAAGGCCGACGCCGATTCAACCATTTCCCAACCCCGATATGGACGGAATCAACCGCCACTCAACCACGATCCTTCGTGTCGAGTACAAGAACGACACGATTTCGACTAAACCTTCCTACTTCTCTGATTAGCCAACTCCAACCGATACTCATAAACAATTCAACCTCAACCACCAAACAAAAAGGAGGGCGCGGCAGATTTGCCGCGCCCCCCGATTTTCGCATAACCGCGTGGTCGGCAGCCACATCGCTATGCATACGGGTCGTAGAACGTCACCCAATGGCGAACTTCCTCCCCGCCGATGGTCGCGGTGAGCAGGACGCGGGGGATGGATTACGGCATGGGGTTGGCGAAGGTGAGCCAGCGTTTGACGGCGAAGCCGCCGATGGTGGCGGTGAGAAGGACGCGTTGTCCCCACCATAAGCCGTCTGGTTCTCTGGACGAGTTGGTGTTGAGATGGAACGAGATTGACGTATCGGTTGCCGTCAAATCATCGAACTCCGTAAGTGTGGCGATTGGTTCACCGTCCCTGTAGAGGTCGATTTTGAGCGCGGCGAGTTCGCCGAGTCCCTTGCCGGACGCGACAATCGGTCCGCCGAAGTAGATTGTATCGTCGGGGAGATCGCGCATCTTGACGCGGGTTATCGAGCGCGGCGAATTTGCCGCGATGTTGAAGGTTAGTTTTGTCATTGTGTGTGTCCTTTGTTGAATGTTGCCAATGTGAAAATGTTGCCAATGGCCAATGCTGCCAGTACCAATTGGAATTGGAAACTGGAAT
>CACYNF010000140.1 GCA_902775595.1 uncultured bacterium
GGGGTCGTCGGGATAGTGGGATGTGCGCACGTGGTTGATGTTCGCCTCCTTCATGAGGCGGATGTCCTGTAGCTGCCTCTCGCGCGGCACGTAGTGTCCGTACATCGGATCTGACTCGCTGCGGTTGACGCCGCGGAACTTGATTTTCTCGTTGTTGAAGTAGTAGCGTCCGTCGCGCACCTCGGAAGTGCGGAAACCGACAAGGCAGGAGACGTATTCAGAAGTTGTGAGTTGTGAGTTATGAGTTGTGAGTTGCGTATCGCTCGTCGCATGTTGCGCGTCCACCTTGATCACCAACTTGTAGCAGTTGGGTTCCTCGGCACTCCAAAGCTTGGGAGAATGATAACAAAGCGTACATCCTGTCTTGACCTCTATGCAGAAATCAAATGCTTCGCCATCTTCTGATGACATTGAACAAAGCTGTTCCTCAACATGGTCCTTTTTTGAGACGGCCTCAATTTTATTTCCGCCGAAGTCATACAATGCTGCAGTGACACCTTGACCATCATCGAAGACAGATTGGTGGTCAAACGTTATCACAAGCTCCCAATCTCCATTCAGGTTGTTCTTGTCGACGGGTCTTGGCGTCACCGTAAAATCGCGTATGCGCGTCTTCGGGCGGGCGAGAAGCCAGGTCGAGCGCGCGATGCCGGAAAGACGGAACATGTCCTGGTCTTCAAGGTACGAGCCGTCGGAATAGCGGTACACCTCAAGCGCGACGACGTTCTTGCCGCTCTTCACGAACTCCGTCACGTTGAACTCGGCGGGGTTGCGCGAATCCTTAGAGAAACCGACGTACTCGCCATTGACCCAGAGGTAGAAGAACGAATCGACGGCGTCGAACTTGAGGAAGATTTCCTGTCCGTTCCACTTCTCGGGCACGTCGAAGTCGCGGCGGTAGGAGCCGACGGGATTGCGCGCGGCGTAGGAGGTCCAGTCCTTCGGCGGCTCGCCCATCACGTCGGGCTGATCGCGCTTGAAGGGATACGTCTGGTTCACGTAGAGAGCCGTGCCCCATCCGCCCTTTCCGTTCGCACCGTACGCCTGCCACGAGCAGGGAACCTTGATCGTCTCCCAGCCCGAAACGTCGTAGCCCGGCTTCTCGAATCCGACGGGACGCGACGCGGGGTCGGGCGACCACTTGAACTTCCACGCCGTTTCGGAGTCGAGCGAGATCGTGCGCTCCGAAAACTCGGGGAGAATCTTAAGCGCGCTTTCAAGCGTGTCGAAGCTCGAGAACGCCGCGCGGCGCTCTTCGCGTCCGAACGACAGGTTCTCAGGCTCCTTCCATTCCGTGCCCGTGGGCTGCGCGGCAAACGCAGCTGCACACGGCGCAAACATCGCAAGCGAATACGCGGCAATCTTTTTCATCGTCTCGTTCCTTTTTTTAGTCGCGGCACGGCAGGAGCCGCAATCAGGCGCGCTGCCGGAAGCAAATGCGGTTGATTATCTGGTCGAAGCTTTCGCGGCCCGAGATTATCTCGATCGCGATGCGGAGGTACAGGCAGCGAACGGGCGTCGTCTCGAAGCGCGGGAATCTGACGGCGTCTTTCTCTGTCGTCACGAGCGCGTCTGCACCCATGTCGGCCGTGCGGTTGAGCGCATAGAGGACTTCGCTCGCGTCATAGCGGTGGTGGTCTGCGTATCGTTCGCACCAGACGACCTTCGCGCCGAGGTGCCGCAGGGAGTTCTCGAACCCCTTTGGCGAAGCGATGCCAGAGAGCGTGCAAGTCGTCTTTCCCTCAAGCCACGAAAGCGGATACTCCTCGCGGCTCCACACGTCCCTCAGGACGCGCGGCGCGTGATTGCACTCCACGATTTCGGCCGTGGCGTTGTAGCGGCGAATCTCCTCGCGCACCGCCGACACGTCGCCTCGGCACTTCGTGAGGAAGATTATGTCGGCGCGCTTCAGATGCCGCGCCGGTTCGCGCAGGACGCCGCGCGGAAGCATGTTCCCGTTGCCAAAGGGGTTCGTCGCGTCGACGAGCACGACCTCGATCGAATGCTTGAGCTTCTGGTACTGGAAGCCGTCGTCGAGAATCAGCGTGTCGCAGCCAAGCCGCTTGATCGCGTACCGCCCCGCCTTCACGCGGTCGCGATCGACGACAACCGCGACGCCGGGAAGATTTGACGCAAGCATGTATGGCTCGTCGCCGCCTGTCGCGGAGTCAAGAAGCACGTGGCGCCCGTCGGAGACGACGAGCGGCTTCGAGACGACCTGCGTGAACATTCGCACCCACCACGGCGCCTCCTTGCGGCGGTAGCCGCGCGAGAGGATCGCGACCTTGCGGCCCTCGGCTGCGAGCGTACGCGCGAAGATCTCGGTCACAGGCGTCTTGCCCGTGCCGCCCGCGGTCACGTTGCCGATCGAGATCACCTGGATGCCGAGCGGATAGCGGCGCTTGAGGCCGGTGCGGTAGAGGAAGTAGCGGATGGCGACGCCTGCCGCGAAAAGGCAGCTCGCGAACTTGAGGAACGCGAGAAGCATGCGGATGCCGAAGGGCTGGTCGAGGTCCGCGCCCTTCTCCTGTATGAGCTTGACGAGATAGCTCTCGAGCCGCTCAATCCCGCTTGGCCGCGCCTTGCGCATCGTCAGGCGACCGGCGTAACGCCCTTCTTGAGGATGATGTTGCCGTACTTCGCCGTCTCGCCCGAGACGACGACGGCATACGCCTTCTTCGCGCGCTCGTAGAACGCGAAGCGCTCCATGCGCTCGATCGTGCCGTCGTAGCCGAGCGCCTTGCGGTACTTCGCCTCGACCGCGGGATTGAGCGTGTCGCCGGGAACGGCGGCCATCATGACGACGGGCGTCGCGTAGGCGTCGAGCTCGAAGAGCGGGATTATCCCGGCGAGGAGCCTGTCCGCGCCGATGCCGTCGGCGCGCAGAGTGCGCGGGTTGAACGTGTGCCCCGGGAAGTGCGCGTCCGAGATCACGATTTCGTCGCCGTGGCCCATCTCGGCCAGCGTCTTCAGGAGATCCGGCGAAATCACCGGAGAAATGCCCTTCAACATGCCCTGTCCTTCCTTTTCCTTTGCGGGTGGATGGGCCGGAGCGCACGACGCACACGCGACGCACGCCGCCGAACCGACCAAGAACTCCCTGCGCGAGACATCCATCCCTGCGCATATTATACCAAAACTTCTACAGGGCTTCGTCTTCCCCTTGGTCTTTCTTTACCTTGTCCAATCCCGGAACCGAATGCCACACGCCCGAGACGAGCGGCTGCGACTCCTTGCCGAAGCAGTTGAACGCGCGGACTTCGACGACGTAGTCCACGTCCTGCGGGAGCTCTGCGACATCAAACCAGAATCGCTGGCCCTTCGGCTCGTACTTCGCCATCCGCGAATAGGCGGGAGAGAGAAACTTCTTCGCCATCGGCTCGGAGCCGTCCTTCGGCACGATGCGTATCTCGTAGTCGAAGACGCGCCCGCCTGCGGGCGGCACGGCCGACGGAAACTCGCAGTTCATGACGATGACCCACTTGCCGGACCTGTTCTCGGTATTGCGGGTGTCGATCCGCAGCTTGGCGCCCGACGGGAACTCCGGCGCGACGGAGGCCGCGGCGCGAGAGGCGAAATCATACGGCTTCTCGCCGCAGGAAAGCGGAACGATCCAGGCCGGCGCACCCTCGGCGCAGTCCTCCTCGATGTCGATGCGCTCGACGACCATGCGGTCGTCGTAGACGGAAACGAAGAAGCCCTGGCCGCCCCTGAGGTCGCGCCTGTCGGGAATCATCGACATCGCCTGCGCAGACGTTCCGTCTCGCTTGCCGCCGCCGTTTTCATGCCCGGGCGGGAAGCAGGCGTAGGAGAGAGAGGGCGTAGCAATCGCCGTGAACTCGCCCTGCCAAATCGACCGCTCGTCGTTGAACGGGCGGTGGGAGTGTCCGGTGAACGCAAAGGCGTTCGGAAAGTCCTTGAGAGCCGTGAAACATGCGCCCTTGTCGTCCCATCCTCCGCTGTCGGAAGTCGTGCCGCGCGCGGCCGGATGCTGGAAGTAGAAGAACGGCCTGCCGCCCTTGAAGCGAGCGCCGTTCGCCTCCATCCACTCCGGGAACTTTCCGAACGAATCCCATTCGGCGGAGACGAAGTCGTAGCCCTTCACCGTCCGGACGCGGATAGGGGCGTACTTCTCGCCGAAGATGCGCTCCCACTCCGCGGCGAGCCCGAGCTTCGAGAGCGCCTCGCTCTCTGAATAGCCGTTGGCGTGCATCTCCATCGTCATGTCGCCATACGCCCAGCCCTCGAAATCGTGGTTGCCCGTGCAGAAAAGCGGAACGACGTCCGTTCCAGAAAACACCTTGTCCCACACAGACTTGATGTACTTAAATCCGCTCTTGAGCCCCCAGTCGGTCAAGTCGCCGGGAATCATCACGGCGTCCGCGCCGCGAGACTTGAAGTATCTGAAAGCCTTCTCCGTCATAGCACACGACGCCTGCGTCGTAACGTGAATGTCGCTCACAACGCCAAACCTGAGGCGCGGCTTCCCCGCAAGCCATCCACCTGTCTTGCAGCCGGCGACGAAAAACGCCGCCGCGCCGCCGATAAAACCCCTGCGGGAAGATTCGATGTTCATAGGCACATTCCTTTCTGCTTTGCATCCGAACGAGTCTTCAATACGGCGAAAAGAAGCGCGGCGTGAATCGCGAAGCGGACGGTGCGCGACGGGATGCGATAGACGATCGCGCACGCGAGGTAGCCGAAGGCAATCGTCTGGAGCGTGTTGTCGAAGGGGCTTATCAGGTTCGCGTCAAGCGAGAGGAGTCTCTTCTTTGCCGTAGCCGCTTTCTCATTCATGCCTTCTGCCTTTCACATGGGGGATTATACCATTTTATTGGGTTTCCCGCATCCGGCAGTCCTTCCACATCTGCCTCAGAATATACTATAATATCTAAATATCCATCCTGACGGCAAAAAGTGAAAGGCGGCAATCGATGAAAGACGGCAAAGGGGGCGGCACGGACGCGCCAAGGGACATTCTTGGGGCGATATTCGACCAGGACGGACTCCTCTTCGACACTGAGAGGATATACCAGGAATGCTGGCTGGAGTCCGCGCGCCTCCAGGGCGTCGACATGGATCCATCCTTCCCTCGCAGGTTCTGCGGCGTTGGACGCAGGCTCATCGCCGAAATGGCGGCCGCAGAGCATCCGGAGCTCGACATAGAGCGCTTCTGCAACAAGGCCGTCGAGTTCGCGTGGGGCAGGCAGCTCGCAGGCGTGCCGGAAAAGAAGCCCGGTCTAGGCCGCATGCTGGAGTTCTGCCGCGCGCACGGAATCAGAACCGCCGTCGCGAGCAGCTCGCCGCGCAACGTCGTAGAGCACAACCTCCGCGCGGCGGGCGTGCGCGAGTTCTTCGACGCCGTCGCGACAGGCGACGAGGTGGAGAACTCCAAGCCCGCGCCGGACATCTTCCTGCTCGCCGCGCAGCGCATAGGAGTCGCGCCCGCGCGCTGCTGCGTGTTCGAGGACGCCGTCAGCGGAATCAGGGGCGCGAACGCCGCCGGAATGAAAGCGGTAATGATTCCAGACCTCCGCCAGCCTACGGACGAAATACGCGCCATGTGCACCGTCTGCCGCGACCTCGGCGAGGCAATCGCCGCGCTTTCAAACAGAAACCAACCGTTTTAGACGAAATGCTGGCTACTGTATCTCAGACCCTTGTGATACGGTCGATGTGATGCGGTCATGCGGTAAATCGTCTATCCCTCAAATGGAACGGGAACCATAGCCTTTACCGCGGGGAGGTTCTTCGCAAGTGCGTTCGCGGCTCCGGCACGCGCGTCAGCCGTGCGCGAGACTTCATACGGAGAAACGCAAGCAAGCCGATTACCGTTGGGAGCGTCGTGCGGGCGTCGGGCGGCTCGGAGCGGCTTCTCGAAAAAAACTTCACGATGCGCGAATACCGCGAACGCGGCTGACGGATCTTCTCGACATGTGGTGGACTACGGACACCTAAAAGCACCTAGGCCAGCTCACGCAAAGTCGTACGCGCCAGTCACGCGCATGGACTCGTCGTCCGCCGTGACGTAGATGATGGAATACGTCTTGCCGCCGGGAGCGACGTTCAGCACGACGTGCCCGGCATCGAACTAGTCCCTGCCTGCGTCCTCGAAGCGGCGCAGAGGGGAGAACAACCCTGGCGCTATGAGGCGCGGATCGGGGTACGCTGTCCTGTCGGAAAGATGCTCGAGCGTGTCGGCAGTCATGTGCAGCTGATCCCACACACAGGCTGTCCACACGCGCGCACGAAGCGCGGCGACAAGCTCGGTAGGCATGGAATGGTGCCCGTGGTGGTTCACCTTCGCGACGTCGACAGGGTCGAGCTCCTTCGCGAGCTCCGCCTCAATGTTGAGGCGCGTGCCGTCCGGAAGGCGCGGAGTGTCGGAAAAATCGCCCGCCGAATAGAAGCTGAACGCCCCGTACTTGACGAGCAGTCCAAGGCTCATGCCGTTTTCGTTGAGACGCTTCGCATCGTGCAGCCCGGCGTAGAGATCGCGCACGCTCCCGTCGCGGCGGAGAATCTTCCCGTTGCCGGTGATGTTGGC
>CACYNF010000141.1 GCA_902775595.1 uncultured bacterium
TCGTTGTGGAACACGACCGACTTGATCGTCCCCTCGACTGTCTCGCTCGCTTCATCAGACATTTCCGAATATTATACCAAATATGCGCGGCGTGTCCGCGCGGCGGCGCGACCGGGGGATCGCGCCATGCGAAGACGCGCGAAGCATACGAGCACAGCGGGGCTGATTTATGGTATAATTTCCACCATGAAACTCGACCCGACGAAGATGAAGGACTGGCAGATCGCAGAAGCTGCCGAAGAGAATCTCAAACCCGCCGCCGCGCTCGCACAGGAGCTGGGGCTTCAGGAGGACGAGTGGACGCCCTACGGCAAGGTCCTTGCCAAGGTCGACGTCACAAAGGTGCTTAAGCGCGTAGGCGCGGGGCGGAAGGGCAAGTACATCGATGTCACGGCAATCACTCCGACCGCCCTCGGCGAGGGAAAGACGACGACGACGCTCGGCCTCGTCGAAGGCCTCGGCAAACTCGGGAAGAAGGTCGTCGGCTGCGTTCGCCAGCCGTCGGGCGGCCCGACGTTCAACATCAAGGGCAGCGCGGCGGGCGGAGGGCTCGCGCAGGTCGTGCCGCTCACGGCGCTTTCGCTTGGACTTACCGGCGACATCGACGCGATCACCAACGCCAACAACCTCGCGATGGTCGCGCTCAACTCCCGCATGCAGCACGAGCGCAACCACGACGATGCGTGGCTCGCGGAGCGCGGGCTAAAGCGCCTCGACATCGATCCCGAGCGCATACAGTTCCGCTGGGCGATGGACTTCTGCGCACAGGGGCTCAGGAACATCGAGATCGGCCGCGGCGGAAAGCTCGACGGCTTCAACTGCGCGAGCGGCTTCTACATCACCGTCGCATCCGAGGTGATGGCGATCCTTGCGATGAGCGCCGACCTCGCCGACTTGAGGAAGCGCCTTTCCAAAATCATTGTCGCCTATTCGAAGTCCGGTGCGCCCGTCACGACAAAGGACCTCGAGGTCGACGGCGCGATGTGCGCGCTGCTCGTGAACGCGATCCAGCCGACGCTGATGCAGTCGATCGAGGGTCAGCCGATGTTCGTCCACGCGGGGCCTTTCGCCAACATCGCGATAGGGCAGAACTCGGTCGTCGCCGATCGCCTCGCCTGCGCCCTTGGCGACTACGTCGTCACTGAGTCGGGGTTCGCTTCTGACATGGGCTTCGAGAAGTTCTGGAACATCAAGTGCCGCTGCTCGGGGCTCAGGCCCGACGCCGTCGTGCTTGTCGCCACCGTCCGCGCGCTCAAGGCCCACGGCGGCGCGCCTGCGGTCAAGGCGGGCCTTCCCCTCGACCCCGCGTACACGACCGAGATCATCCGCCGCGCCGGCATCCAGCCCGTCGTCTGCCTCAACGCGTTCTACACCGACACCCAGGCCGAGCGCGACCTCGTGAGGCGTGTCGCCGAGGGAGCGGGCGCGACGTTTGCCGTGAGCGACCACTGGCTCAAGGGCGGCGATGGCGCGATAGAGCTTGCCGAAGCCGTAATCGCCGCGTGCGAGAAGCCCAACAACTTCGCCTACCTCTGCGATCTCGAAGAGCCGCTCAAAGCGCGCATCGAGAAGCAGGTCAAGGAGGTCTACGGCGGCGATGGCGTCGACTTCGAGCCGCTGGCGCTCGAGAAGCTCGCGGCGTTCCAGGCCGATCCCGAGACGGCGCGTCTCCCGATCTGCATCGCGAAGACGCAATACTCGCTTTCCCACGACCCGAAGCTCCTCGGCCGCCCGAAGGGCTGGCGCATGCCGGTTAAGGACGTCCTCATATACCGCGGCGCGGGCCTCGTCGTTCCAGTCGCGGGCGAGATCAAGCTTATGCCCGGCACTTCGGCGTCTCCGGCCTACCGCCGCATCGACGTCGACGTCGAAACAGGAAAGGTGAAAGGGCTCTTCTGATGAAAAGGCAGATCGTCCTCATAGTCTCTCTCGTCTGCGGCCTCATCGCCGCCATTCTCACGCGCGCCTACCTCACCGTCAAGGAGAACGAGATCAAGGCCGAGAAGGCGAGGCTCGTCAAGAAATACGGCTCTATCGACGTCCTCGCGTTCAACCACGACGTCCCGTCCGGCTCGGTGCTCTCGAAGGCCGACTTCGGCAAGCTGACCGTCCCTGCGATAGGCATGCGCGGGCAGGCGGTGACCGAGGAGAACCTCGCCGACGTCATCGGGCGCAAGCTCGTCATCGGGCGCAAGACGAAGGAAGTCCTCTTCTGGAGCGATGTCGAAGGCGGAGATCCGCGCGCGAAGGGGCTTTCGTCCGACGTGAAGCGCCAGATGCGCGCGATGTCCATCAACGTGAACGGCGCCGCGTCGGTGAGCGGGATGATCAAGCCGAACGACCATGTCGACGTGATCGGCACTTTCAACTTCCCGGACGACGAGGGCAAGATCAAGCGCGGCGACCCGGTGACGTGCACGATTCTCCAGAACGTGCTTGTCCTCGCGACTGGCAAGGACACGTCCAAGTCGCAGTCGCGCGAACTCGGGATGGTCGGCGGTTCCAACTACTCGACAGTGACTCTCGAGGTGAGCCCGCGCGAGGCCGAGATGCTCGCTTTCGCCGAGCAGATAAAGGGGCGCCTCATCCTGACGCTCCGCAACCGCAACGACACGTCTTCCGAAAAGGAGCTCCCGCAGGTCGACTACGTAAAGATCCGCCAGGAGATGGAGGAGCTCAACCTCAAGCGCCAGCAGAAGCTCGGAGGGCGGTAGCAGATGGTCCTCACCACCCTCATCGGCGGGAACCGCGAATCCCGGACGCTCACCGACGGAACGTACATGATCGGGCGCAATCCGTCGTGCCAGATCAGGTTTGACTTTCCCGACGTCTCCGAGCGCCACGCGGTTCTGACCGTGAGGGACGGCCGAGCGGTAGTCGAGGATCTGCACAGCGCGAACGGAACGTATGTCAACGGCGAGCCGATAGACGGCGCCGTTGTGCTTGACAGCGGCATGGTCGTCCAGGTCGGAGAGTCGATGCTGCGCGTCTGCGACGAAAACGACTGGGCCGTAAAGGCCGCCGAAGACGCCGCGCAGGACGAGCCGGCCGCCGGCGAGGCCGAGCCGGTGGCGCGGGACGCAGAGGAAGACGACGAGCCGCCTCCGCCCGACCCGATGCGCGAGCTGAGGCGCAACGTGCAGGAGCAGATACAGAAGGAGCTCCTCAAGCGCATGGACATGAAGCGGCTCACGATGCAGGGCGTCGACCGCGAGGGGCTTGAGGACACTGCGCGCGAGAAGATCAGGCAGATCATCGACGAAGTTGTCGCCAACGGGCGGCTCCCAGACGGCATTGACCCCGTTCGCCTCGAAGACGACGTCTTCAACGAGGCGATGCGACTTGGGCCGCTCGAAGATCTCCTTGCCGACGACTCCGTTAGCGAAATCATGGTGAACGGCCCAGACAAGGTGTATATCGAGCGCGGCGGAAAGCTCCAGCTCTCCGACTGCCAGTTCACCGACGACGCGAGCGTCCTCTCGGTGATCGAGCGCATCATCGCGCCGCTCGGCCGCCGCTGCGACGAGTCGCAGCCCTATGTCGACGCGCGTCTTGCAGACGGAAGCCGCGTCAACGCCATCATCGCGCCGCTTGCGCTTTCGGGCCCGACGATCACGATACGAAAGTTCTCCAAGAAGGCGCTTACGCCAGCCGACTTCATCCGCTTCGGGACGTGGACCCACAACGCGGCCGAGTTCATGAAGCTCTGCGTGTGGCTCAGGAAGAACATCATCGTCGCGGGCGGAACGGGCTCGGGCAAGACGACGCTTCTCAACCTGCTCTCGGGCTACATCCCCCACAGCGAGCGAATCGTAACCGTCGAGGACGCGGCGGAACTCCGTCTCCAGCAGCCGCACGTCGTCCGCCTCGAGGCGAGGCCGCCGAACATCGAGGGGAAGGGCGCTGTGCCGATACGCGACCTCGTCAAGAACTGCCTCCGAATGCGCCCGGACCGCATCATCGTCGGCGAATGCCGCGGCGGAGAGGCGCTTGACATGCTCCAGGCGATGAACACCGGCCACGACGGTTCGCTCACCACAGTCCACGCGAACTCTCCGCGCGACGTCATATCGCGCCTCGAGACGATGGTGCTCATGAGCGGGATGGAGCTTCCGTCGCGCGCGATCCGCGAGCAGATCGCCTCTGCGGTCGATATCATCATCCACGAGTCGCGCCTTTCCGACGGTTCGCGCAAGGTCACTGCGATCACCGAGGTGACGGGGCTCGAGGGCAACCAGATAGTGATGCAGGACCTCTTCGCATTCAAGCAGAGCGGCGTAGGCCCCGACGGGAAGATCATTGGCGAATTCAAGCCGACGGGCGCGATGCCCACGTGGTTCGACCAGCTTGCGGGACGCGGCATCAAGTGCGACCCGAGGATGTTCGACCCTGACTGCACTGCGGACTTCACCGTGGAGAGGAAGAAATGATCCTCTGGCTTTCAGTCGTCCTCTTCGGTCTCTGCTTCGCGGGAATCGCGTGGTATTTCTGCGCCGGCGTGAAGATCAAGTCCGGCTGGCAGAACGGCGAAAGCCCGCTCGCGAGATGGCTCGACCAGCGCAGGCGCGACAAGTTCAACGAACAGCTCCCCGAGGCGCTTGCCACGATGTCGAACGCGCTCCGCGCCGGCTTCTCGATCTCCCAGGCGTTCGATTCCGTCGTCGCGCAGGGCGAAAAGCCGATGTGCGAGGAGTTTGCGATCCTCCAGCAGCAGCTCAAGATCGGCATGAGCTTCGAGGACGCGCTCGAGTCGATGTCGGGCAGGGTCGGTTCCGACGACCTCACCCTCGTCACGACGGCGATTCTCATAAGCCGAAAGACCGGCGGCAACGTGACGGAAATCTTCGACAAGATATCAGAGACGATACGCGGCCGCATGCGCATCGAGCGCAAGGTCAAGACGATGACGGCGCAGGGCCGCATGCAGGGGATAATCGTCTCGGTGATGCCCCTCTTCCTCGGCGTCGTCATGACGATCATGAAACCCAAGCTGATGCTGCCGTTCCTGTGCAGCCTCCAGGGCGTCGCCTCGATAGTCGCGGTGATCGCCCTCATCACCGTCGGCTGGCTGATCATTCGCAAGATAATCAAAATTGACGTGTGACATGCGGCCTTTGCCGTTCGTAGCCCGTCATTTTTGGTATAATATGCATTTAAACTTGCGAGTAGTAAGATGAAAGACAGATTTTTCGACAAGATCGACTGGGCGGCCTTCTGGACGGCGACGCTCGTCACGTTTGCGGTCTATTTCTTCACCCTTGGCCCGTCGGTGGGACTTGAGGACTCGGGCGAGCTTGCGACGGCAGGTGCGCATCTCGGCGTTCCGCATCCTCCGGGGTATCCGTTCTGGACGTTCTGCAGCTGGCTTTTCTGCAAGGCGTTTTCCTGGGTCACCTACATGGGCCACCCGACGCCCGCGTGGTGCATCTCGCTCTTCTCGGCGACTGCCGGCGCATTTGCCGCGGGCTTTACTGCGATGCTGATATGCCGGAGCGGGCGGGATTTTCTCGGTGGTGGAACGGACGGAACGGACGGGGGCTCACCCCTGCTAGGGCATCCGCTTCGCGGACAGCCTGCGGCTGGGGGATACGGCGTCCCCGTACCCCTGCCCAAGGTGGGGGTATCTTCTGTTCTCTGTTTTGGCGGCGGCGTTGCGGGCGCGTTAACGTTTGCGCTGTCGCCTGTCGAGTGGTCTCAGTCGACTATCGTCGAGATCTATTCGCTCAACGCGTTTTTCCTGATGTGGGTGTTCCTTTTGAGCTACCGCTGGATGAGGAAGCCCTCAGATTTCATTCTCTGGTTCACTGCGTTCGTGTTCGGGCTGGGGCTTACCAACTACCAGGTTCTCCTTTTCGCCATCGTGCCGCTCGCGCTCGTCATAGCGATGAAGAATATTGGCATGTTCCGCGACGTCTTCATCTACTTGATGCCGGTCGCGCTTACATACCAGATAATGCAGATCGGCTGCCTCCAGCGGGCGGACCAGTACATGCAGTCCGACGTCATCAACAAGCACATGCCCGTCCTGCAGACCGGCGGCTGTCCGTCGTCCGCCGTCATCGTCGCGGGGCTCGTGTTCCTTGTCGCGGCAGTTGTCGCGGCCGCGGTCCTAAAGAAGCGCGGCGAGGGCGAGAAGGCGCGTCTTGCAGTTCTCGCGTTCGGCGGCTTTGGCGCGGCGCTCGTGTTTCTCGCCGCGACGATCTTCGCGGGCCCCGCGAAGTGGGAAGGCGTCTCAGCCGCGATTGCGCCGCTCATAGAGCCGCGCACATATGCACTTGTTGGCTCGTTCATCGCGGCGAGCGTCGTCCTCGCGGTGGCTGCCGCGGTCGTCGAAGGAGACGATCTCCGCATCTGGGAGGGCAAGTCGCTACCCTATCTCGCGGGCGCCGCGGCCTGTGCACTCGTCGCCATCGTGATTGCTGCAAATGTCCCCGCTGCAGGTGATCTCGGCTACCACGGAAAGGTCTATCCGTGGGGCAAGTCGATAGCCATGTTCTGCGTTCCGCTGATTGCAATGTTCGCCATGTGCGCGTTCACGAAGAAGGGGCTTGCGTTCGCGATTCCGGTCGCGGGTCTTCACATCGCGGCGTTCGTGCTGCTGAAGAGCGGTGCGATGAACGGCCTCACCCACCCGTGCTCGTGGTGGTTCTGCTGGCCGATCGCATGGAACTTCGTCCTTCTCGCCCTTGTCTGGGCGACTCTCCCGAACGGGCGCTCCGTCGCCGGCGCGGCGTTCTTCGCGCAGCTCGGCGTCTCGTTCTACGCGTACATGCCCATCGTAAGCGATCTCCGCAACCCGCCTATGAACTGGGGCTATCCGCGCACATGGGAGGGCTTCAAGCATGCGATCCAGCGCGGCCAGTACGAGGCGATCGGCTTCCAGATTCCGAAGTTCAAGGTGATCCTCTCCTATTTCGAGGACGTGCGCGTGCAGTTCACCGACCTCTTGATTCCGTTTGCCATCGTTCCGTTTGCGGCGGGGCACTGGATCGTCAAAAAGGAGAACCGCAGGGCGTTCTGGCAATGGATGATTCCGGCGTTCGTCTGCTTCTTCCTCATGAGCTTCCTCCTGATCGGCCTCGCGAATGTGAAGGGCGATCTTCAGGACGGCTTCATCCAGAAGGTGAAGTTCATTTCCTCGCACGCGATGCTGGCGCTCTGGATCGGCTACGGGCTCGTCTTTGCGGCGGCGTTCGGGCTTTCGCTCGTGACGAAGAAGGACGAGCTGCTCGCGGCGCGCGCAAAGACGATTGCCTTTGCCGTGGCCGCACTGATGATCGTCGTC
>CACYNF010000142.1 GCA_902775595.1 uncultured bacterium
GGTCAGCCGAGGTTCGGCGTAGAGGGCGTCGGCGAGCCGTCGCCTGGATCGCGGCTTCTGGCGAAGTCGATAAAAAGCGGCGATCCGCGACCGCTGTGGGTCTCGATCTGGGGCGGCGCGAACACGCTTCTACAGGCGCTCAGGGACTGCCGTGCGGAGATGAAGGACGACGAGCTTTCCGCCGCGCTCGCCAAACTTCGCGTCTATTCTATATCCGACCAGGACGACGCGGGGCCTGCCGCGCGACGCGAGTTTCCGTCCGTGACGTGGATCGTCGACCCGAGCTATCCGTTCGACTACCGCGACTACTGGAAGTCAACATGGAACGGCATGGCAGGCGATGTGAGAGGAGAGGGGCGCAAGCTGAACCTTCCGTTCGTGGAACTAGCGGACAACGAGTGGCTGAAGACGCATGTCATGGACATGGGGCCGCTGGGCAAATGCTACCCACCGCATATCTACAGCATGGAGGGCGACACGCCGTCGTTCCTCGGGCTTATCGCGAACGGGCTTGGATGGACCGAGTCGCCCGCATACGGCGGATGGGGCGGACGGTACGAGTGGCGCACCCCGGAGGGCGAGTCGCATCCGATTTGGACTTCTCCCGAGGTTGCCGACGAGCTAAAGGGATTGCGTTCCCCGGGACATTCGGTCATGCGCTGGCGCGAGGGATATCAGCTCGACTTCGCCGGACGCATGAAGTGGTCCGTCACGCCTAAGTACGAAGACGCGAACCACAATCCCGTCGCCGTGCTGAACGGCGACAGGACGAAGGGCGTGGTCAGGATAGCCGCGAAGCGCGGAGACAAGGTCGCGCTTTCTGCGGAAGGGTCGAGCGATCCCGACGGCGATTCGATTGCATGCGAGTGGTCCATATACCGAGAGGCCGGGACACTCGAAGGCGGTAGTCTCCGCTCCGACGGCGCGCGCGCCGTTCTCGATCTTTCGGCGATTCCCGAAGGGGCGTCGGGATCGCTTCATGTCATTCTACGCGTGCGCGATTCCGGCACGCCGACTCTCTTCGCCTACCGCCGCGTGATAGTGGAGGTTGACATGGCTCCGCTATCATCCTGACGGGTGATGCCGCGTGACGGGGCGCAAATGATACAATATAAGCGAAAACATACCTCAGTGAAAGGAATGTCTTATGAATAAAATAGTGGCTGCAGTCGGAATGGCGACACTGTCTCTCGGAGTGCTTGCGGAAGACAACGTTGCCAAGTACATGTGGGACGGCAACGCCGGCAATCTGAACCTTGCTGATTCCGGAAACTGGTACCTTGACGGTACGCAGGACGTGGAAAAGCAGCGGGGACTGCCGAGCTTGTCCGAAGATTCGGATTTCAAGTACCGTACGGACCGCGCAGTGCTGAAGGATCTGTCTCGTTTCGAGACGCGTAAGCTAGAGCTGGCGCAGTGGGGCGGCATTGCGCAGATCGACGTGACGAACGCCACGATGAAGGTCGTGAACAAACTGATGATCGGCTGCGGCGGCGGCAGCGCCGCCGTGAACATCTACGACGACGCGACAGTCGACGCGGGTTTCGTCGAGGTGGGCTTCTGGAACTCGCATCAAGACTGTTCGCTGAACGTGTACGGCGGCAATCTCATCGCAAGCTCGAATGACTGGGCAGGCTCGATCAGGATCGGCATGCAGTCCGAAAATGAGAATTATTCTGTCAAGGGCGAGATGAACGTCTACGGCGGCACTGTCTCCGCATCCGACAGCATCAAGATAGGCTACGGCTACACATTGAATCCATGCAGGGAGACGGCGAGTGTCCTCAACATCGAAGGCGGACGGACGACAGGCGTCTCGATGGAGCTCGGAGGCTTCCAGCCGACGGCGTCGGGATATGTCTCGGTCTCCTGCGGCGAGCTTGCTCTCTCGGGCGACGTGAACATCGCGTGCAAAGATAATGCATGGTGCGAAGTGGATGTCTCTGGCGGTTTGCTCTCCGTGGGCGGGACGCTTCGCGTCGGCAATGACGCAGAGGCGCTTCATGCCGCGATGACGGTCTCGGGCGGCGTAGTGGATGTCGGCACGCTTTCCATCGCGAGGCATTGCGACGGCACAGTTAATCTTACCGGAGGCTCCGTATCTGCCACGAAGATCGAGCAGGACTCCAGCGCACCGGAGAGTGCCGTCTCGCGAATATATGCAGACGGCGGGAAGATCGTGGCAAAGAGTGACAACGGCAGCTTCATGACGCGTCTTGACGAAGTCTGTCTCGGCGCGGGGGGACTTGTAATCGACGACGGAGGATACACGGTCAAGGCCACCGACACCTGCACCTTCACCGGCATCGGCGGAATCACGAAGGAGGGAACCGGCACCCTCAAGCTGGATGCTGCGTACAACGCGCACGGTGTCATCAACGTCCTGTCGGGGACGCTCCGCCTGCCGGCGAATGCGACTGTTTACTGTGAAGGGGTCAATGTTGCGGAAAATGCGACTCTGAACACCAATAACGCGACAGTGGTAACAGTTACGAAAAAGATCGTTTCGTCCGTCTGGACGAATGCCTCCGGCGACGGTAATGCCGCCAATGCTGCAAACTGGCAGTCTCACATAAAGTACTTCCTCGAGGACGGGACGGAGAAGGAAGATCTCGCCAAGGTTCTTGACGGCGTCCTGCCGACTGCGGATACCGATGTCGCGATTCCGGCGTCAAGCGCGACGCATCCCGACATGTCCGCGCTGGCGGCCAAGAGCGTGACGTTCGTCGTTTCGAACGACATCGCACTTCGAGGCGATTGCTCGGTGCCGGAGATCGTCAAGACGGCCGTGGCGTGGTATGATCCTGATGATAGTTCGACAGTCGAAGTGAACGAATCAGGGCGAGTGGTTGCGGTTAAAAACAAGGGAACTGCCGGTAATGTGCTGGATCTCGTCCCGTATGATGAGAACAGCCTCCCCTCCTACGGTGCGGCGAATATGATTGCAACTCGCAGAGTGTTCGGCCATTACAACGAAGAGAAGGGTTTGGGGTCTAATGGCTTCTATGATTTCGGAACTTCCGGCTTGACATTGTTCAGTGTCCTTGAACGCCATGAAGAGGGGGAGGGTCAGGTCTTCGGCATTGAGGTGCAGAGCGGTTATGACTGGGATGATCGCGGACTTGCGGGCATCGCGCAGTGGCCGTCCTGGAGCAGGGGCCGCCTTATGGTGGACTGCATCACCAACAATGCCCCCGGTCTTCTGGTCATAGAAAACCTTCAGAATGACGCCCTGAAGCCGTACATCTGGTGCATTGCCGCAGGGCCGACCTCTGCGTCTGGCTTTGGCGTATACAAGGATGCGAATGGCGATCTCGCAACCGTTTCTGGCACTGATTTGGAATACGACAGTCTCGGCGCTTCTGATCATGAGGATGGAAAACGGAAGGTGTTTCTCGGAATGAGGCGGGAGAATCCCGCTTGATCTTCCGGTTACGTGGGCGAATCGATGATTTTCAACCGGAAGTTGACCGACGAGGAGCAGGCGGCTGTTCGTGACTACCTCTATACCAAGTGGTACACCGCGGCTGACATGTCGAACATTCCCGCCAATCTGACGCTCGAGAACGACGCGAGGATCGATTTTGGCGGCGGCAGCTGGGCGTTCGACAAGATCACGGGCGCCGGAACGATCGGCAATGCCAATGTCACCGTCGAAGACAGCGTCGAGCCCGGTCTCGTTGTGGAAGGAACGGTGGACTTCGGTGACAATGCGGGCTTTGATTTCTCGTCGATCCATGAAAAGCCGAATCCAGGCGTCATTGTGCTGCTGACCTGCACTGGGTTCACGGGCGAGGCAGCCATAAAGAACTGGAACTTCCCAAGCCAGTCGATCAGACTGCGCACCGTAGACAACCCCGACGGGACGGTCTCGGTTGTTGCCGACATCAGAAACAGGGGTATGCAGGTATACGTGCGCTGACGCTACAGGCGGTGGCGAAATTGCCGGCGCTCCGACTCTTTTCGCACGCCGCCTAGCGATTGTCAATGTCCGTTGTTTGTGTTCATTGCGAATGGTTGCGTTCATATATCATCCGGCAAGGTGATGGCGTCATATCGGTATATGCGATAGAATATTGCCAATGAAAAGCAAATTCGCCATCGCACTTTCCGTCTGTGCGTTCGCCTGCGCGACGCGGCTTTCCGCAGCCGCGCCGTTCTCGCGCAGCGCGGCGGAGTTCGTGAAGGACATAGCGCTTGGCATAAACATAGGCAACACGCTGGACTGTCCGAGCGGCAACGAGACGGAGTGGGGCAACCGCCCGGTGACCCGAAGCCTCCTGCGGCTGTACAAGGCGAAGGGCGTAAACGCCGTCCGACTGCCGGTGACGTGGCGGCGTCAGTTCAGCGTGGACGATCCGAAGCACGAGATACGCCCGGTGTTCTTCGACCGCGTGCAGGAAGTAGTCGACATGTGCATCGCGGAAGGATTTGTGACGATTCTCGACATCCACCACGACGGAGGAAGCGAAGGCTGGCCCGAGGAGTGGCTGACGATCGACGGCGTAAACGAAGACCGCGCCAACCAGGTGCTTGCGGACCTGTGGAGCCAGATCGCGACGCGGTTCAGGAACTACGGCGAGAAGCTCGTGTTCGAGGGGTTCAACGAAATCCGCAAGGCGAAGTGCCATCCAGGGCCGGACGGAGGCGAGGAGGGGAAGGACGACTGGGGCGGCAAGCCTCTCTACTGCAAGACGGTCAACCGCTATGCGAAGACGTTCTACGACACGGTGCGCGCGACGGGCGGCAACAACGCGAAACGCTATCTCGTCATTCCGACATACGCAGCGACGGGACACGAGCCGTCGTGTCTCGCGTGGGAGCATCCGAATCCGTCCGACAACCACGTGATGGTCGATCTTCATATATACGAACCCGGGTGGTTCTGCCTCTGGGGAGACAGCGCGGAATACAAGCGCGAGGAGTTCCAGAAACGACTGGCGGAAGTCTTCGAGCAGCACAAGCGCATATTCATCGACAAGGGCGTTCCGATCGTCTGCGGCGAGGTTAACGCCGAGCGGCGGTACCACGGCGGCGACAAGTCGAAGCCCAACGACGAAGACCGCGTGAAGTGGGCGAAGCACTTTGGATACGTCGCGCGCCGCTTAGGGTGTCCGTGCTTCATCTGGGAGCCGGGCGGCTACGAGGGAATGGGCCTCATCGACCGCACGACGGTAGAGTGGTCCCATCCCGAGATAATCGACGCCTTCAACGTCGGCCGCAAGGCTGCGGACAAAAAGCGGTAGATTCGCTGGATGCGACAGAGGCGTGCGGTTTTAATTTGTTGAGAAATCGTTGAGGTTGCGGTTGCATTTGAGCGCAGGGCGCGACTGCGGGCCCGACAGCTCGGTCAAGCCGTTGTTTCGTCGTCGCGACGCCTTTCGCGCTTAGACAACAAGCCGTCTTCAGCCTGCCGTGCCTCGGCGGAAGCCACTGGCTGCGTACGGGACGCCTCGTACGGCTGCGAGACGAAACCGCCTCTTGCCCGACTGTCGGCTCCCTTAGTCGCGCGCTCCATCGACTCGGCGAGTGCGCCAACTGCGCATGGAGTGCTTCGGACCCGGCACTGGTTGCGGCGTCAGGAACAAGGGCTTCCACGGCGTAAGCGTCGAGGCCGGCAAGAAGTACGACCTCACGTTCTACGCACGGGGGCTCGAAGGGTATGCCGGTGGACTCCGCTTTGTGCTTGAGGACGGACAGGAGATCGTCTGCGAGGCGAAGCTCGCGAACGGCAAGATGTCCGTCGCGCCGAAGTCAGGTGCGCTCGACCCCGCGGAGCCGGAGTGGCGCAGGCACTCCTTCGTGTTCGCGCCGCAGAAGACCGTCAGGAACGGAACATTCTCTGTCCTTATGGACGCTCCCGGAATAGTCGAGCTCGAGCAGGTTTCGCTCTTTCCGCAGGAGACGTTCAACGGACGCAGGAACGGACTGCGCAAGGACCTCGTCCAGCTTCTCAAGGACCTGA
>CACYNF010000143.1 GCA_902775595.1 uncultured bacterium
TGGTGGGGGAATGCAAGCGAGACTGCGTTCCGCGAGCACTGGGCGTGCTTCGATGGAATGCTCAAGCGCGACTTTAACCATCCGTCCGTCTTCGCGTGGGTGCTGTTCAACGAGACGTGGGGACTCTTCTCCGAGGGCCACGTCTACTCGGACGCGACGAAGCGCCGCGTGGCGGACGTCTGGCGCAGGGCGAAGGATGCAGATCCGACGCGCATAATAGAGGATAATTCGCCGTGCAACAACGACCATGTCATAACCGACATCAACACCTGGCACTGCTATCTGCCGGGCTGGAAGTGGGAGTCGACGCTCGACGAAGTCTGCTCGAAGACGTTCCCTGGCTCAAAATGGAACTACAAGGGCGGCTTCGTGCAGAGAGACGAGCCGATGATGAATTCGGAGTGCGGCAACGTCTGGGGCTACGCCGGCTCCACCGGCGACTGCGACCTGACGTGGGACTACCACATGATGATCAACGCATTCCGCCGCCACATGAAGTGCGCGGGATGGCTCTACACCGAGCACCACGACGTCATCAACGAATGGAACGGATACGTCCGCTTCGACCGCACCGAGAAGGAGTTCGGCATTGAGGAGCTCTTCCCTGGAATGACCTTCCGCGACTTCCATGCCGACGCGTACATGCCGCTCGACAAGGAGCTCTGCCGCGAATTCAAGGCGGGCGACGTCTATGTCGTTCCTGTGGAATGCATCTCGCTGACGACCGACCGATATGCCGGCAAGAAACTCTCGTTCAGGCATTCGCTCAGGTACATCGACGGAAAGGGCAGGGTTGTCCAGGATGACGGCGCCCCGACCCGCCGCGCCAGGTACGACGAGCCCGCCGAGGCGTGGCAGGAGAAGGGGAGCATCATTTCCTTCGCCGCGCGACTCCCCGACTGCGACGCGTGCGGAACCGTGAACGTCACGCTCTATGCAGACGACGAGCCGATTGCGCGCAACTTCACGTGCTTCGTCACCCGCAAGGAAGAGCCGAAGGAGGTGCGCCCGGTGAAGGCCGAGTGGTCGCACGGCAGGTGGGATGTTCTTGGCGGCAAGAAGGACTGCGGCGCTGGCACGGGGTTCTTCGAGTACGAGTTCGACGCGCCGAAGGGCGCGTGCGTATTTCGCGCCGAGGTCTCTTCCAAGCGGCTCAATGCGAAGGACTTCAAAAAGGATGTGTCCTCAAGTTCGGACATCGACTACATGCTCGGCGGACTCGCCGACCGCTCGCAGAACCCAAACAGCTATCCGCAGACGAGCGCTGCGCACAAGTTCCCAGGGGTGGTCAAGGTCTACGCGAACGGTGTGCTCGTCGCGACGGTTGAGCTCCCCGACGACCCCGCAGACCACCGCGGCATCCTGTCGTGGTTCGCCCAGGAACGCGCGAAGGACGGCAAGGACAGGCTCTGCGAGGCCGGCAGCTACGGCTATCTCGTCGAGGCGAAGATTCCGGCCGAAGTCGCCGCGGCGTCGAAGGACGGGAAGATGACGATCCGCCTCGCCGCCGAGAAGACCGGCCTCGCCGTGTACGGTCCGCGTTTCGGCCGTATGCCGTTCGGGCCGCATCTCGCAGAGTAAACCGCGAGACCATTGGTCAGGCGAGAGGTCTGCCCGGCGAAACATGGGTTTCCCGCAAGTGACAGACTGTCGGTAATTATGGTAAAATATTACCCTCAAAAGGAGGAAAGATATGCATCGCTTAGATAGTTTTGCAGTTGGAGTCGCTTTGTTCGCCGTCGCCGGGGTTGCGACGGCAAAGGAGGTGTGGCGAGATCCTGGTGTGTTTGAGCAGAACAGGCTCCCCGCCCGTTCGATCATGGTTCCGTGCGAGAGCGCAAAAACAGCGCTTGCCGTCGCGAAGGGCGAGAAGCCGCGCACGGAGTCGAAGTGGCTCCAGTCGCTCAACGGAGACTGGGGCTTCAAGTGGAAGCACGACTTCTACGCGAAGGAATGGGAAAAGACGGCCAAGATCGCCGTTCCCGGCTGCTGGCAGCTGCAGGGCGAGTACGATCCCGCGCTCTACACGAACGTGACGTACCCGATCCACGGATGGAACGAGGGTGATCCCTATGTCGAGCCCCCGAAATACTACACGAGCCACTACTACCGCAATCCGGTCGGTCTATACTCGCGCTCGTTCTCAATCCCCGCCGACTGGAAGGGCCGTCGCGTCGTCATCCACTTCGGCGGCGTGTCGTCGGCGATGTTCCTCCGCGTCAACGGCAAGGAAGTCGGATATTCGCAGGACAGCCGCCTTCCGGCCGAGTTCGACATCACGCCGTTCCTGAAGGACGGGGACAACGCGCTCGAGGTAGAGGTCCTGAAGCACTGCGACGGCTCTTTCCTTGAAGACCAGGACTTCTGGCGCTTCTCCGGGATCTTCCGCGACGTGTGGCTCGTCGCCGAGGGGAAGGACGCGCCGTACGATCTCGTCGTCGACGCTAAGCTCTCCGACGATTTCAAGACCGGCACGCTCGCCGTCAGGGATGCGGAGGGCAAGACGCTTCTCGAGAAGAAGTACGAGAGCCCGAAGCTCTGGAGCTGCGAGGCCCCCAACATGTACTACGAGACCGTCTCCGCCGGAGGTTCCGTCTATCCCGTCGCGTTCGGTTTCCGCAAGGTCGAGATCAGGGACGCCGTAATCTACATCAACGGCAAGCGAGCCCTCTTCATGGGAGCAGACCGCCACGAGATGGAGCCGGGGACGGGCTACACCGTCACGCTCGAGGGGATGAAGAAGGACATCGAGATCTTCCACGACCTCAACATCAACGCCGTCAGGACGTGCCACTACCCCGACGACCCGACCTGGTACGAGCTCTGCGACCGTGAGGGCATCTACGTCGTCTGCGAGGCGAACATCGAGGCCCACGGCGCCGGCATCTACGGCAAAGCGAAGGATGCCCTCCCGAAGAACCCGATCTACCGCGACGCCATTGTTTCGCGCGGCGTCAACATGGTGAAGACCTTCCGCAACCATCCGTCCATCGTTACATGGTCGCTCGGCAACGAGACGGGCGATGGCCCGGCGATGAAGGACGAGTACGACGCGATGATGGCGATCGACTCGACGCGCCCGATCCAGTACGAAGGTGCGCAGGATTCCGACCACAGCGACGTGAAGTGCCCGATGTACACGCATCCGTGGGACGTCGAGAAGTACATGAAGAACAATCCTAAGAAGCCGTTCGTCCTCTGCGAGTACACCCATGCGATGGGCAACTCGAACGGCGACATCCAGGACTACTGGGATCTTGTGAGGAAGTATCCGTCCATGCAGGGCGGCTTCATCTGGGACTTCGTGGACCAGGCCGTCTGGAAGACCGACAAGCGCGGCACTTACCTCGCCTACGGCGGCGACTTCGGCGACAAGCCGAACGACGACAACTTCAACTGCAACGGAATCGTGGCGGCGGACCGCTCGTATCACCCTGGCGCCTACGAGGTCAAGCACGCCTACCAGCCAGTCCACGTCGACTCGTGGGACTGGGAGACGAAGACCGCGAAGATATGGAACGCCTACCGCTTCTCGACGCTCGACCACCTGAACGCCCACTGGATCGTCACGAAGGGCGGCAAGATCGTCAAGGACGGTCTCATCGACGTCAAGGGCTTCGAGCCAGACACGGTGAAGGAGTTCAAGGTCGCGGACGCGCCTGACGGCGACGCGATCGTGTTCCTCTTCGTGCGCGGAGACTGGGACCTGAACCAGGACGGGCGTCCGGACGTCGCCGCGATGGACCAGTTCGCGAAGCCGTTCGTGCCCGTCGCGGCGCCTGCGGCGGAGGCGGTCAAAGAGCATCCGTTCAAGATGAACTTCTGGCGCGCGCCGATCGACAACGACCGCGGCTGGAATATGCCGAACGTCTGCAAAGTGTGGAAGTCCGCGACCGAGGCGCAGGAGCTCCCCGAGGGATGCACGGCCGAGCTCAAGGTCGGCAAGACCGAGAAGGGCTACCTCGTCGACCTCAGGGTTACCGTCGGCGACAAGCTGCCGCCTGTCCCGCGCATCGGCGTCACGTTCACGATCCCGAAGGAGCTGACGAACGTCGAATGGTACGGAATGGGCCCGTGGGAGAACTACTCCGACCGCCGCACGGCCGCGCTCCTCGACGTGTGGAAGGCGTCTGTCGGGCTCGTCAGCGGCCTTGCGTGCGACGATGGCTGCATCGACTATCCAGATTTCCGCCTCAATCCCGACAACTACATCGAGCCGGGAGAGCAGGGCTACCGCACCGGCTGCCGCTGGATCGAGTTCGCCGACGGCAAGGGCAAGGCCGTCAAGGTCACCGCGCTCGGCGCGCCTGTCGGCTTCAACGCCTGGCCCTACTCGCAGGACGCGCTCGAGAAGGCGCGGCACCAGTGGGATCTCTCGGTCGGGGACTCGATCACCGTCAATGTCGACGCAGTCCAGATGGGCGTCGGCGGAGACAACAGCTGGGGCGCCCGTCCGCACGGCGACGACATGGTCGGCAAGGGCGAGTATAGGCTTTCGTTCCTTGTCGAAGGCCTGTGAGGGCATTTGTCGCGAAACCCCTAAAAGCCAAAGGAATCTGAAGATGAACATGAATAGGCGCGGATTTCTTTCCGCAATGCTTGCGGCGGGCGCGTATCCGCTTCTGCCTGGGTGCTTCTCGTCGAAGGCGTATGTCGCCAACGGCAAGGTGCGGCTCGCGGCGATTGGCTGCGGCGCACAGGCGTGGTTCGACCTGAAGAAACTCGCGGGGAACAAGGACATCTGCGAAGTCGTCGCGCTCTGCGACACCGACATCGGGGCTCCGCACACCGAAGAGGCGCTTAAGCGCTTTCCGAACCTTCCGCGCTTCCAGGACTTCAGGAAGATGTTCGACAGGATGGCCGACCAGATCGACGCCGTGCTGATCGGGATCCCCGACCATTCCCACTTCTGCGCTGCGATGCACGCGATGCGCCTGGGCAAGGCCGTCTACGTCGAAAAGCCCCTTGCGCATTCGTTCCGCGAATGCGAGCTTCTCATGGCCGCCGAGGAGAAGTACGGCGTCGTCACGCAGATGGGCAACCAGGGGCACAGCGGCGCAAACTACTACCAGTACCGCGACTACGTCCAGAACGGCGTCATCAAGGACGTGAAGAAGGTCGTCGCGCACATGAACATGCAGCGCCGCTGGCACAAGTGGGGCGGCAAGACGTCGTCGTACCCGAGGGGCGAGGTTATGCCCGAGACGCTTGACTGGGAAGTCTGGTGCAACGCTGCGCCATACCACGACTTCTCGAAGGATCTCGCGTACGGCGAATGGCGCTGCTGGTACGACTACGGCAACGGCTGCATGGGCGACTGGGGCGCGCACATCCTCGACTGCGTCCACCGCTTCACGCTTCGCGGCGCCCTGCCGAAGGAAGTCTCTATATCGAACGTGACCGGCTGGAACCAATACGTGTTCCCGATCCAGGACACGCTGACGATGAAGTTCGACGACGTGACGCTCGAATGGTACGAAGGCCTCGACAACAAGCCGCCGCTCCCGGAGGGCTTCCGCTACGCCGACAACAAGGGGCTCTTCCCGGCGTCGACCGCGAACGACGGTCTCATCGACCCGCCTCTCAAGCCGGGCAAGGAGATATACCTCGCCGACGGCACCGTCTGGCAGGGGCTTTCGCACTCAGCGACGCTCGTGCGCGTAGGAGCCCAGGACGAGAAGGTGCCGGCGTTCGAGAAGGCGGGGAGCGACCACTGGCGCAACTTCCTTCTCGCCGTGAAGGGCGAGGAGGAGGCGAGGAGCCCGTTCCGCGTCACCGCGCCGCTTTCCGAGGTCTTCTGCCTTGGCGTGATCGCGCAGCGGCTCAACCGCGGCTTCAAGTTCGACCCGGTCGCGAGGAAGGCCGTCGGCGACGCCGAGGTGGGAATTCTCCTCAAGGGGCCTGCGCCGCGCGAGGGCTGGGAAGAATACTACCGCGTCTGACGGTCTGTGAACC
>CACYNF010000144.1 GCA_902775595.1 uncultured bacterium
GTGGTCGCCGGTGGCGACGCCGATGAAGGCGACGGGGCAGCGCTCGCGCTCGCAGAGCCGCTCGAAGAACTCGCGCGCGGCCGGATCGATGGCGAGCACGTAGCGCTCCTGCGCCTCGCAGCACCAGATCTCCATCGGCGTCATCGCGGGCTCCTCGTTGTGGACCGCGCGCAGGTCGAAGCGGCCGCCGGTCTTCTCGACGAGCTCCGGGCAGCCGTTCGAGAGGCCGCCCGCGCCGAGGTCGTGGATCGAGAGGATCGGGTTCCTCTCGGCGCCGAGCGCGACGCACTCGTCGATCACCTCCTGGCAGCGGCGCTGCATCTCGGCGTTTCCGCGCTGGACGGAGTTGAAGTCGAGAGCTTCGGAGTTGGTGCCCGTCATCATCGAGGACGCTGCGCCTCCGCCGAGGCCTATGCGCATCGCGGGGCCTCCGATCTGGACGATGAGCGCGCCGACCTTTACCGGCTTCTTCTGCACCTGGCTGTGGCGTATTACGCCCATGCCGCCCGCGAGCATGATCGGCTTGTGGTAGCCGCGAAGCTCGCCCGCGACCTCGCCCTCGTAGGTCCTGAAAAAGCCGCAGAGCTGCGGACGGCCGAACTCGTTGCCGAACGCCGCGCCGCCAATCGGCCCGTCGACCATTATCTGGAGAGGCGTCGCAAGGCGCGTCGGGAAGGACGCGAACTCGCGTTCCCAGGGCTGCGGGAAGTCGGGTATCCTGAGGTTGGACACCATGAAGCCGCAGATGCCGGCGATGGTGCGCGAGCCCTGGCCCGTCGCCGCCTCGTCGCGGATTTCGCCGCCGACGCCGGTAGCGGCGCCGGGGAACGGCGAGATCGCCGTCGGGTGGTTGTGGGTCTCGACCTTCATCAGCTGGTCGAGAGTGTCCTTCTTGAAGCCGTATTCGTTCGTCTTGGGGTCGATTGCGAAAATGTCGGTCCTGAAGCCAGTTACGACGGCGGAGTTGTCCTTGTACGCGCTCAAGGTGTCCTGCGGACGCTTCTTGTGCGTGTTCTTGATCATCTCGAAGAGCGACCTCGGCTGCTTCTTGCCGTTGATGACGAACTCCGCGCCGAAGATCTTGTGGCGGCAGTGTTCGGAGTTGACCTGGCCGAACATCACGAGCTCGGTGTCGGTCGGGTTGCGTCCAGCGGCGGCAAAGCTCTTGGCGAGATACTCCATCTCGGGCTCGGAGATCGCAAGACCGATCTCGGCGTTCGCCTCGCGGATCGCCTCGACGCCCTTCGCCATCACGTCGTAAGTGCGGCCGGGCTTCGGGTCGGCGACGTCAAAGAGGTCGGAGAGATCGTCATAAACGCCCTCGGTCATCTTGTCGTAGAGAGCCGCGAGCCATTTCGCGCGCGGGAGGGACTTCTTGAAGTCCTCCTGCGTGACGGGGGACCACGGGTTCGCGAGCGAGACGTTGTAGCGAATTCCGCGCTCGACGCGCTTTATCGACTTGAGCCCGCAGTTGCGGAAGATGTCGGTCGCCTTGGAGCTCCACGGGCTGATCGTGCCCTTCCTGGGCGTCACGTAGAAATCGGCTCCGTCGCAGTTGCCCTCAGCGTTGAGGAGCGACGCCGCGCGTTCAAGCTCGGTGACGTCGAACGCCTCGTCAGCGAGTTCAAGCGCATACACCCACCGTGCGTCGATGTTCAGTGGACCAAGCGAGGGGTCGATTTTCGCGATTGCTTCCTTTATCGCATCCAGCCTGAACGGCGAATACGCCTCCGAACCGAGCAGCAGAACCATCTTAAGAGTATCCTTTCGAAAATGGAGCCGGGGATCGGATTCGAACCGATGCGTCCTTGCGGATCCTGATTACAAATCAGGCGTAGTCAACCACTGTACCACCCCGGCGGCACTGGCGGATATTATACCAAATTTTCCGCCGCTTATGTGGCCGCATCCGCAGCCGCGGAATTCGATATCTCGAGCCAGACCCTGAGAAGCTCGGAGTCGCTCCATGCCTGGGCAGTGCAGCCCTTCTGCGCATGCGGCGCGTCGCCGTCGGCGTTCTCGCTGACATGGCAGATGCAGCCAGCGTTCAAGTTCTCGACGGACGACGCGAGAAGCGAAAGCGCGGAAGAGCGCGAGCACGCGCCTGTCTTGAAAAGCGCCTCGGCGTAAAGCGGAAACACCCAGCCCCAGACGGTCCCGTTGTGGTAGGCGGGCTTGCGCTTCGTGTCCTCGTCGCCGGCGTAAACGCCGCAGTAGAGCCTGTTGCCGGCGTTTAAGGAGCGCATTCCGCCTGGAACGAGCAGCTCCTCCGTCGACTCTATGATCGACTTGTCGTCGAGTATGCCAAGCGTTATGAGGAAGAGCTCGTTCGGCCGGACAGTATCCTCCGGCACCGCGTTCGCCGCGCTTTCGCCGCCTGGGGCGGAGAGGCAGTCGTAGTACCCAGGCGCCTCCTTGCGCTTGAAGAGCCGCTTCAGCGAATCGAGCGCCTTGTCCGCGAGTTCGCCGCGGCCGAGGAACCTAAGAGCGGAAATCCAAAGCGCCTGTATCTCGACGGGATAGCCGACGCGCGGCGTGCACGCGGGATAGTTCGTGTCCATCCACGTGAAATGCGAAGGCGACCAGACGAGCGCGCTTTCGGGGTCTACGCGTATTCCGTTCGGCGTACCTTTGATGTAGTTGTCGACTATCGACTCGCAAGTTTTCTTAAGCGCAGGCATCTGGCTCGTGCAGCCGGCATCGCATATCTCCTGGACGCAGCGGATGAACCAGAGCTGCGCGTCGGTCGTATCGCGGTTCCCGGCGGTGTTGCCGTAGATGATGTTGGGAAGAGTGCCGTTCTCCTCGAACGCGGCGAACGCCTTCAGGATGCGGACGGAGTCGGTGATCTTGCCCGCGGCGATCATGCCGCGCATGAATATGAAGGTGTCGCGCCCCCAGTCGAGGAACCACGGATAACCCGCGATCACCGTCTTGAGGTCGTCGCGCTTCACGATGAAGAGGTCGAGCGAGCGGGCGAGGACGTCGGGAACCGGAGCCGCCACGACCGACGGCAGCTGCTCGGCGCACCACCTGAACGGCGCGGCGGATTTGCCGCGGTCGGAATCGGCTTCGTAGACGCCGGTCATTACGACCTGTTCGCCTACCTTGAGGTCGGCCGATATCCAGCCCGGGCTGTAGAGATCGCCCGATCCATCCTGCCCTCGCGCAGCTTCTTCGGAATGGGGAACGTTGTATTCCCACTGCGGCTCGTGGTGGTAGACGCCGTTCACCACGGTCATATCGAACCTGCCTTCGTACGGCGCAAAGGAAAAACCGCTTTCGATCTCGCGCGTCTTCGCCGGGAAAAGGTCCTCGAGACCAGCGTAGGCCTTTGTCGTGGAATGGAAGCTCCTCCACTCGATGTCGGGGCGGAAGACTATCCGCACCTGGTCGCCGACGTCGTTGTCGCCGCGCTCGTAGCGCGAGACGACGAGCCGCGCGGCGTTCCTGCCCTCTGCGAGCGTGAGCACGAAGGAGAACGAGGCGGAATGGCCCATGCCGCACGGAACGAGGAAATCCCAGCGCGCGCCGCGCCCAGCGGGGTCGGCGGTGAATGACGTCACGCACTTCGCGTCGATCTCGCGCATGTATCCCTCGCGCTGAAGCCAGCAGCGCGTGCGCGTCCAGAGGTTCAGCCGGTCGGACGGCACGTCGGGATTCGGGTTTGCGGCGAGGATTGCGTCGTACTGGCTTCTTATCTCACCCCAGCCGAGGCGCATCTGAGACGCCGCGCCAGCCCCGTTGGAGAGGATGGTCCTGTATTCGGGATGCTTGCGTACCTCGTCACCTGCCAGGACGAGCTTCGCCGCGGCAAGCTTTGGCGTCGGCGGGACGAGAAACTTCGCGCTCGTACGCATCGCCTTACCCTCGGGGTAGACGACGACCATTATCTCGAGTTCGCGGCAGTGCGTGCCGTCGCCCTTGTAGTGAGGCGCGTCGAACATCGCCACGTGCCTCTTCCCGTCTGGGTGCGAACGGTAAACCCTAAGCGTCTTGCCGATCTCCGGATCGATGAGGCGAACCCTGAAATGACATTCGGCGGAAACCTCCACCCATTCGTTCTCCGGGACGCACACGACGCGGCGGAGGTCACGCGGGAAGACCCAGTGGAAAGCGGGCTTTGGGAGCTTGGCGTCTGGCGTCGTTGGCGCTTGGGCCTGGCTGGCCTTTGCCAATGTGGCGGAGGTGGCGAGGCAAAGGACTTCGCCAGGCTTCAGCGGCACGGGGCCTGAGGTCTTGACCTTGCGCTCAGTGAGCAAGTCGAAGCCGTCGTCGTAGGGAAAAGCCGCGCGGTCCCAGTCGATCATCGCCGGTGCGCCGCAGTCGAGGTTGGCGAGAACAAGCACCTGCCTGCCACTAGCTTCGTCGCCTCCTTCGCGCACGACCGCAAGCGTGTTGCCCTCGCCGCGCGTGACGAGCGAGAGTCGGCTCGCGCCGGCGAACGTCGGGTCACTTCTCAATATGTGGTTGAGCCTCGCGATCAGGTCGACCATGTTCGATTCGCTGTTCCACGCAAGGTCGTTCTTGCCGTGGACGTCGATCTTCTCGCTGCAGAACCATTCGACGCCATTGGCGATTCCCCATGCGCCCTGCCAGGAGAGTAGCGCCGCAAGCTGCACCCGAAGCCGTGCATACGTCTCGCCCTTCTTGGCCAAGCGGTCGTTGTCGTGCGTCTCCGCGAAGTGGACGAGTGTGCCAAACTTCTCGCTCCTCGCGATTGCGCTTGGAAGATACCATTCGAAGGCACCGCGGTCGTAGGTCTGGAATATCTCGGAGTAGGCCCAATCGAGGTTTGCCACGGCGAGCAAGTCGTCGGTGAGCTTAAGATCTCCGCCAAGCCCCTCGAGCATGAAGATCGTGTCGGGATACTCCTCGCGGACGCGGGAGACGATGTACTCCCACGTCTTGAGCGGAATCATGTACCCAGCGTCGCACCTGAAGCCGTCAACGCCGTTGCGGCACCAGAAGAGAAAGACGTCCGCCATGTAGGCGCGAAGCTCGGGGTTCGAATAGTCGAGCTCAACGAGGTCGGCCCACTTTACGCCCCACGCGCCCGGCGAGTGGAATCGGCCGTCCGCCTCGCGGCGGAACCAGTCTGGATGGTGCGTCTGAAGCGTCGACGCCCAGCCAGTGTGGTTCGCCGGAAGGTCGACGAGCAAAAGCCCGTGGCGCGCATGCACCGCGTCGATGAGCTCCCTGAACTGGTCGAGCGGAGTCGTGAACTCGTCGAACTCCGCCATCGCGGGATCGACCGAGAGAAAATCGGTCGCGGCGAACGGGCAGCCGTATTCGCCCATTACGGCGTACGTCGTCGGGACGGGGAAAGGCGGAAGCGTCTGGATGATGCGGAAGCCCATCCTGTCCATGATGTGGTCGAGACGACGCGCAACTTCGCGGAACGAGCCGAACTGCCGCGGGAAGACAGTGTATATCGTATTGTTCGCCCGCGTTTCCGCGCTCTCGACCTTGACATGGAGGTTGCGTCCCTCGGGCCATTCGGGAACATTAGACCCCTCGGGGAAAAAGCACGCCTTACCAGAGAAAATGCCGACTTCATCAAGGAGAATGTCGGCCTTGAAAACACCTGGCTCCGTTTCCACGAGCGGAATGTCAGTCCACGCGCGTGCAAGCGGCGTCTCCCCTCTCTCGGTCTCCGCAATGATTTCGCGCCGGCGCACGCGGGCGCGGCCAATGTTCGTGCGAAACGCCGCGCGGCCCTTGCGCGGCGTTTCGAGCGTAAGCGTTACAGATAGCACGTCGCCGCGCCACCTGAGAAGAAACGATTCGGGAGCCGGAGTCTGGGTCATCATGCTGCGATATTATACCAAAATACCACCGTACGCGGGTGGAAGTTCATTTGCCTCGCGTTTTAGAGTCGCG
>CACYNF010000145.1 GCA_902775595.1 uncultured bacterium
CGAGCGCGAAGAACTCATGAGTTCGCGCGTTCGGCAGGACGAGCCGCCCGGACGAAGCCGACAACGCCAGATTGCCAACCTTAACAAAACGACAAGCCCAAACTTCCGGCTAAACTTTCGTTTAGCCTTTCTAAGTTTCGTTTACTTTGGCAAACAGCCAAAATTTTTTTGGTCAAAAAAATTTCGTCAGATCACCAGTACCTCTCGCGCGGCAAACATGTAGTTCCCGCCGACGACATACTCGACGGCTGTCGGAGAGAAAACGTCCTGCACCATGATGTGCTCATGCCCCGCGAGAATCGCCTTGAGCAGCGGCTCCTTCCCGAGATACTCAATGAAGTCGCGCGTGACGGGATCCTCGCGCTGACGGAGGAAATCGCCTTCGCGCGGCGGAACCGCCGCGTCGTCGAAGCGACGCGCGGGGCGGCGCCAGTACTTGTGCGTCGCGCGCCAGATCTCGTCCGTGTAGAACGGAACATGCATGCACAGGATGATCGGCAGGCCCTTCGCGGCCTCGGCGCGGAAGCGGCGCACCTGATCCTCGGTGACCGTGCCGTAGACGTCGTCGAGCGTAACGAAGTTGACGCCGTTCACCACCTGCGAGTGAAGGACGACGTCGAACGGATACACCGCGGCGAGTCGGTCGCGCGTCTTTGCCTTCTGCGCCTCGTCGTGCGTCTCGGCAGGATCGCTCAGCCACATGTCGGGCGAGAACTCGTGGTTGCCGAGCGCGCCGAACACCGCAGCCCCGCCGAAGTACTTCTTCACGAGCTCGAGGTTGCGGCGGCTCTGGAAGTCGATCAGGTCGCCCGTGTGGAGGACGTAGTCCGCGTTCTCCTTCGCCCAGGCGAGCGAGTCGCGCAGCGCCTCCTCCTGGCGGCCGCCGAACGTCTGGGCGCGGATGGCCTTCAGCTTCAACTTCTTCTCGCCCTCGTCGTCGTACGCCTCGATGAGATGTGTGTCGGAGATGTGCAGCACCGAGAACGGCTTCGTCGCTCCCGCGCGCACAGTCGCATAGCCCAGCGCGAGGCGTTCGAACCCGCCGCGCTTCGGAAAGAGCGACGGATCGTCCGCCAAGGAAGGCAGCTCAGCCGTCGCGATGAGCGCTCCGCCGGCGAAGGCGGTCTTCAGGAAATCTCTTCTGCCAAGATGATGTGCATTCATTTTCACGGTGCTGGCCTCTCAATGGACTTTTCGTTTCCTCAGCTGACGGCACCGGGGATCTCCGGGCCCCTCTTCCCCTTCGCGGTGCGCCTCAAGTAGTCGTCCGTCACGCGCCAGACGACAGGCGAGAGAAGAAGCAGCGCCACGAGGTTCGGGAACGCCATCAGGCCGTTGAACGTATCGGCGATGCCCCACACCGCGGACACCGTGAGGTAAGGGCCGACGAACACGATCGCGACGTAGATCAGCCGGTAGACCTTCACAACCCCCGGCCTGTCAGACCCCGCGAGATACTCAAGGCACTTCTCGGAGTAGTAGTCCCAGCCGAGTATCGTGGTGAACGCGAAGAAGGTCAGCGCGACCATGAGGAAGAAACTCGCGAGATATCCGGAGCTCGGCCCGAGGAACGAAAGCCCGCGGCTGAACGCCTCGATCGTGATGTCGACGCCCTTGAGCCCGAGCGAAGGCTCCCACGCGCCGGTCACGACGATGGCGAGGCCGGTCATGGTGCATATCACGATCGTGTCGATGAACGTGCCCGTCATGCAGACGAGCCCCTGCCGCGCCGGCTCGTTCGTCTTGGCGGCGGCGGCGGCGATCGGCGCCGAACCGAGGCCGGCCTCGTTGGAGAATATGCCGCGCGCGACGCCCATCTGCATCGCGACGAAGATCGAGCCCACCACTCCGCCGGTGAACGCCGCAGGATTGAACGCGGCCTTCACGATGAGCTCTATCGCCTCGGAGATCTTCGAGAGGTTGCCGAGGAGAAGCAGGCCGATGATGACGAGGTAGAATACGGCCATGAAGGGAACGACAACGGTGGAGACCTTCGCGATGCGCTTGAGGCCGCCGATTACCACGAGGCCGACGCACGCAGTCACGATGACGCCCGCAACCACAACCGCGAGCGAGTACGTCGTTCCGAACATCTGCACGCCAGTCGTCATGTCTGCGGGATTGAAGCCGGGATCGAAGAACCTCTGCACGGCGGAGGTGATGCCGTGTATCTGCGTTATCGTTCCTATGCCCATCGCGCCCGCGATGACGCCGAAGGCCGCGAAGAGCACCGCGAGCCACTTCCATTTGGAGCCGAGGCCCTTCTCGATGTAGTAGAACGGGCCGCCGAGAACCCTGCCGTCGGGCGTTATCTCCCTGTACTTCACGGCGAGAAGCCCTTCCGCGTACTTCGTGGCCATGCCGAAGAAAGCCGCGACCTCCATCCAGAACAGCGCCCCCGGGCCGCCTGTTCCGATCGCCGTCGCGACGCCGACGATGTTGCCCGTGCCTATCGTCGCCGAGAGCGCCGTGCAGAGCGCGCCGAACTGGCTCACCTCGCCGTCCGCGCCCTTGGCGTCCTCGCCAGAGAACATGATGCGAAACGCCTCGCGCAGATTGAAGATGTGGCTCAGGCGGAGAACGCAGGTGAGGATGAGCCCGGTCACGAGGATGGCGGCGATAAGCGGAACGCCCCACACGTACCCATCCGCCTTGTCGACGAGCGCCGTAAAGCTCGCGAGCCAGTCGCTGGTGGCCTCGACCGACTGCGCTATATGCGGCGAAGACTGCGCGGCCTCCGGAGCCGATGCGATCGTCTTCAGCGCAGTTGTCGCGACATTAACTGCATTTGTCATCTCTTCTCCCCTTCATTCATTGGTTCATTTACCGTAATCGGCATATCGATATCGTCAAGGACCAGCGTGCCGAAGGCGCTCTCGTTCACATAGGGACGATGCGGCGTACCCGTCCAGTAGAGCGTGTGGTCGCGGCGTCCGCCTCCGTCGTCGTCCTGCACCCCTATGTTGAAGCCGATGCGGTCGGGACGTTCCGTTTGCCCCATGGCCTTCCATGAAAATGCGAATAGATAGCTCGTCGCCTTCCCGCCCTCGGGCCAGAAGCCCTCGGGGCATCCGGGCGAGGCGAGAATGTCATTCCGAAGGGCGTCGACATCGGGACCGCGCTGCACCTCGCCGGTCCAGAGGGCGTTTGTGGCCGACCCAAGCGAACGACGCGCCGTTTCGTCGCGGCAGAACGAGTTCGGATAGCCGGAGTAGTCGCTGTTCGCCGCGCCATTGGCGACAAGCGCGAACTCTCCGCCGTGCCTGAGGTGAACGCCTCCGTCGGCGCGGCTGTCTGGGAGGCGCGCACATTCGCCGTCAAGGAACACCTCGACCGCATCGTCGTCCCAGGCCGGACACGACGTAGCGTCCTTATCGCACGAGTCCGCCGAAACATCGTCGTCGATCGTCAAGACGACGACGGCGAGACCTTCGTCGTCGCAGACGCATGTAAACGCATAGCATAGGTCGTTCATCCCCGACGGGGCCGTCGTCTCGTCGTCAACGACGCCGTTCTCGGGCGTGACAAAGGTCCACTCGAGGTTCGAGTCGAAGGGAAAGGCGCGCGCGGTCGGCCTTGTCCTGCAGCCTCCCGATGCCGCCGCGATCGCGACAAGCGCCGCAATCGCGGCAAAGGCGGAACTCGCGGCGCGTTTCATTGCAAAACTACCTGCGGCGCGGCCCGCCCATGCTGCGGATGTCTGAGCTGGATCCTTTCATCATGGGCCGCTTCTTCGTGTCCTGTTTTTTGGAATCGTCCTTTCTGTTCGTCTCGACCGGCACAGACGTTGCCTCTATCCTTGCCGTACGGGCGAATTCAGGAAGCTCCTTCGCGAGCTTCTCGGCGACAAACTGGTCCCTGTTGTCGAGCTTCGCCGCGTCGCTGCGCACCTTGCGGCGGAACTGCGACCACTCGCGCGAAAGACGGTCTACGGTCGCCTGCTCAAGAAGGAAGAAGGGCGTCTTCTCGCCGTAGGCGAAGGGAGCAGTCCATCCGACTACCTTGCCGCCGGACTTGATCTCGTGCAGGCCCTCTGGAGCCGCAAGCCCCTTCTCGACGTTCGGAGCGACCAGCGCAAGCCTGCGGCCCTGGGCCTCGTCGTTCATGTGCACGACAAGCGTAAAGCGCTCGGCGTTGAGATTCTCGACAAGGCGCCTGAACGTATCGCGGTCGGGATAGCACGTGTCCGAGATGACGTTCGTCACCGAATCGCCGCGCAGCATCTCAAGGAAGTCGGCGGTGCGGCGCCTCTGCGAATGGGCGGAGAGCCTAGTCCACCTGTCCTCGTCCACAGAAAGCTTCACGGCGTTCTCGAGGCCGTACTCGAAGCACACGCGGACCTCGGGCCTGAAATCGAACGACGCGACCTGCGCGTCCTCGAACTTCTTGAGCTCCTGCTGTTCGGCGCGGAACTCGGCTTCTGCGCGGCGGCGCTCCTCGGTGCGCTGCCTCTCCTCCTCGCGTTCGCGCTTCTCGCGCTCGCGGGCCTCCTCGCGCGCCTTTCGCTCGGCTTCGCGCTTCTCGGCGAGCGCCTTGCGCTCCGCCTCGCGTTTCGCGGCCTCGGCCTTGCGCTTCTCCTCCGCGGCTCTTCTTTTCTCCGCCTCGGCGCGCTCTTCGGCGATGCGGGCCTGCTCGGCAGCGACGCGCTCGGCTTCGCGCTTTTCGCTCCACCAGTCCCAGCCGATCTTGCCGCCTACCGCGACGGCGAGAAGAACGGCCACGAGCGTCGCGTTGGAGACAATCGAGCGTATCTTCGCCCTGCGCTTCGCCTCCAGCGCCTCGCGCCTGGCCTCCTCGAGATCAAATCTGCCGCCGACAGCCACGAGCCGCCTCCGTCAGTTCTTGTAGGTGACAACGCCTGTGCCCTTCCTGATCACGCCAATGACGTGATAGGGCTGGTGCTGGGCCTTGAGTATGTTCGTCGCCTTCTCCATCTGGTTCTTCGGGATGATCACGACGAAGCCGATGCCCATGTTGAAGACGCGGTACATCTCGTCGCGATCGACCTTGCCCTGGTTCTGGATGAACTTGAAGATCGTCGGGACCTCCCACGACGCGCGGTCGATCTCGGCGTTGACCGCCTTCGGGAGGACGCGCGGGATGTTGTCGGGGAAGCCGCCGCCCGTGATGTGCGCCATTCCGGTGATGCGCACCTTGCGCTCGAGGAGCTTGGCGACGGGCTTGAGGAAGCTCTTGTGCACCGCGAGGAGCGCGTCGCCGAACGTCTGGTTTGTGCCGGGGAGCTTGTCCTGCCACGAATACTGGCAGAGGTCGAAGATGACGCGCCGCGCGAGCGAGAAGCCGTTGGTCTGGAGACCGCCGGACGGGAAGCCGATGATCATGTCGCCTGCGCGAATCGACTTGCCGGTGATGAGCTGCGACTTCTTCACGTGTCCGACGATCGTTCCGACGAGATCG
>CACYNF010000146.1 GCA_902775595.1 uncultured bacterium
CTAACACGACAGATTCAGTCTGTGTGAACATAAGCGTGATGTTGGGACGTGCGGCTTCGACAAATGATATTCAGGAGATTTTTAACTTTTCCTTGTTAAGGACCAATGACGTATGGAAGGTTGATGGTCTTTGAGAACTTGAGAGTCGACAGGGTCAGCATATAACCACTTTGCCATTGTGTTGTCAGTGGGGATTTGGTAAACTGTATCCCAAAACACGACAAGGAGAATGCACGGCGAAGACGCCGATTATTTTAAGGTTTGATGTCATAAGGTTTCGGGATATAATGGTTAAAAAGTGAAAACGATACGACTCAGGAAAGGGCGCGAGAGGAGCGTCTTAAAAGGACATCCGTGGGTGTTCTCGGGCGCTGTCGAAAGCGGCGAGGCCGCTGCGGGCGAGCTTGTCGAGGTGTGCGACTCGAAGGGCGAGAAGATCGCGCTCGGGTGGTACTCCCCCGCGTCGCAGATACGCGTGAGAATCGTCCCCGACGCGCCGATCGCCGATCTTGTCGCGAACGCCGTTTCGCGCCGCGGCGACTTCTTTGTAAACTGCTACACGAACGCGGTGCGACTCGTAAACGCCGAAAACGACCTTCTGCCAGGCGTCGTCGCAGACTACTACGCCGGCCATGTCGTCTGCCAGTTCACCTCCGCGGGCGCAGACGCGCGCAAGGCTGAAGTCGCCGACGCGCTCATGAAGTTCGCGCCCGGCTGTCTTGGCGTCTCCGAGCGTCTCGACGTCGACTCCCGCGCGAAGGAGGGCCTAAAGACCGAGCCCGCGTTTGCGCACCTCGCGGGAGCCGAGCCGCCTGAGTTCGTCGAAATAGCGGAAGGCGAGGTGAAGTTCCTCGTCGATGTACGCAAGGGGCACAAGACCGGCTTCTACCTCGACCAGCGCGACGCACGCGCGACGGTCGGACGGCTCGCCAACGGTGCCGATGTCCTCAACTGCTTCTGCTACTCCGGCGGCTTCGGGCTCTTTGCCCGTGCCTGCGGTGCAGAGTCAGTGACGCAGGTCGACATCTCCGGCGATGCGCTTGCGCTCGCGAAGAAAAATGAGGCCTTGCAGCACTATTGCGGCACGAAGATGGAGTATGTCGAAGCCGATGTGTTCCAGTTTCTCAGGAAGTGCCGCGACGAGGGGCGGAAGTTCGACTTCATAGTGCTTGATCCGCCGAAGTTCGCGGCGACGAAGGGGCAGCTCATGAAGGCGGCGCGCGGCTACAAGGACATCAACCTCCTCGCGATGAAGCTCCTGAAGCCCTACGGAACGCTCGCGTCGTTCTCGTGCTCAGGGGCGATGGACGCGGAGTTCTTCCGCACCGTCCTCGCCGAGGCCGCGGAGGACGCGCACAGGCCGTTCCAGATCGTCGCGCACACCCATGCGGGCGCGGATCATCCCGTCAGACTTTCGTTTCCCGAGGGGGAATATCTGAAGGGTGTAGTTTTACGTTCGATTACTTAAAAGGAGAAAGAAAAATGAAGACCAGCATGATTCCAGCGGCGGCGCTGCTTTTCGCGTTCGCCGGATGTGACCCAACCGAGTGCGCCCGCGTCGATACGCTCGACGCGAAGCTGTGGGAAAAGAGCGAATGGATTTCCGCGGCGGATGCGCCGGTGTTCGGCGGGGAGTCCAAGAACAAGGCAAGGGCGGCAGACGGCACGAGCTGGTTTGTGTGCGACATTGCGTTCGACCGCGGCGTCAAGACCGCAAAGTGGATGACGACCGGCCTCGGAGTCTACGAGCTTTACGTGAACGGAAAGCCGGTCGGCTCTGCCGATGCGCTTAAGCCGGGGTTCACCCACGTCAGGAAGACGCGCCGTTCGTTCACCTACGACGTCACGTCCCTCGTGAAGGGAAAGGGGGAAAAGAACTATTTCGCCGCGGAAGTGTCCGCCGGATGGTGGCGCGACAAGATCGTCAACTTCGCGGGAAAGAAGAGCGCGTTCCGCGCCGTTCTCGAGGTGACGTTTGAGGACGGTTCAGTCAAGGTCTACGGCACCAACGCCGACGACTGGAAGGCGGGCGTAGGCGGCCCCGTCAAGCACGCCGCGATCTTCGACGGCGAAGAATACGATGCGCGCGTCGTGCCGCCGTATTTCGGCGGAGAGGCGTTCAGGAAGGCCGAGCGCAACGAAGAGTTCAAGGGCGAGATACTTCCGTCCGACGGCGGGGAGATATGCCGCCGCTTCGACAAGGCGCTTAAGCCCGTCGCGGCGTACGTCTGGAAGGGCGTAGACGGCGCAGACCCTGGCAGGAAGGTGTACGGTCGCGTCCGCAGGCTTCGCGACATTGCCGTTGGCAACGGGCGCGGGTTCGCGTCCGATTGCACGCTTGCGAAGGGCGAGACCCTCGTTGTTGATTTCGGGCAGAACTGCGCCGCCGTCCCCGCGTTCTTCTTCAGGGCAGTGGAGGGCACGGTGCTCACCTGCCTTCCCGCGGAGATGCTGAACGACGAGAACGGGGAACGCTCGCGCGGGAACGACGGGCCCGGCGGCAGCGTCTACCGCGAGAACCTCCGCGTCCCGAACGACGGCATGAGGGTCGCGTACACCTTCGGAAAGCCCCCGGCTGTCCATGACGGGTTTTCGATGTACATCCCGACCTTCACCTTCTTCGGCTACCGCTACGTGTCCATCACGGCTACGGACGACGTGACGATCCGCGATATCGGCTCGGTGCCTGTCACGTCTATCACGAAGGAGATGGAGCTCGGGCACATCGAGACGGGTGTGGAGGACGTAAACAAGCTGATCTCCAATGTCTACTGGGGGCAGCTCTCCAACTACCTCTCCGTTCCGACCGACTGCCCGCAGCGCAACGAGCGCCTCGGCTGGATGGCGGACACGCAGGTTTTCACCGAGGCAGGCGCGTTCAACGCCGACACGTCCAGGTTCTTCCACAAATTCACGCGCGACATCCGCGACACGCAGGATGCGCGCGGCGGCTTCCCTGGAGTCGCGCCGTTCGCGCAGTACGGCAACGAGCCGATGCGCCTCGGATGGGCGGATGCTGGCGTGATAGTCCCCTACCAGGTCTGGAAGCAGTTCGCGGACGTCAAGATCGTCGAGGAGAACTGGGAGGCGATGGAGAAGTACCTTGCGCGCCTCGCCGAGACGAAAGGCGAGTATGAGGCGACGAAGGGCGAGAACGGCGGCTACCAGTGGGCCGACTGGCTGAGCTACGAGGATCTCGAGAGCTGCGGCGGAAAGGCGTGGAAGGACGGCAAGCTCCGCCCAGAGGCGAAGCTCTACTGGAACTACCTCTATGCGTGCTACTGGCACTGGGATGCGCTCATGATGCAGGAGATGGCCGCCGCGGCCGGCAAGGACGCGGGCAAGTACGCGGCGATGGCCGCGCAGGCGAAGGAATACATCAAGAAGAGCTTCTTCGAAGGGGACGGGCTTGTCGCGAAGCCGCTCCGCGGGCTTCAGACGCCGGCTTTGTTCGCGCTCAAGTTCGATCTTGTCGAAGGCGACGCGAAGAAGGCGACGATCGAGGCGCTGCGGCGCAACTTCGCCGACCACGGCGACTGCCTGCAGACCGGCTTCCTCGGGACTTCGATCCTGATGGAGACGCTCACGGAGAACGGAATGTCGGACATCGCCTACACGCTGCTCCTCCAGCACAAGAACCCGTCCTGGCTCTATTCCGTCGACCAGGGCGCGACGACGATCTGGGAGCGCTGGAACAGCTACACGAAGGAGAAGGGCTTCGGGCCGGTCGGGATGAACAGCTTCAACCACTACGCCTACGGCGCGGTTCTCGCGTGGATCTACAAGTCCGCGGCCGGGATCTCCGCCGACCCGAAGGCGCCGGGGTTCAAGAATGTCGTCATGGCCCCCAATCCCGACCGGCGACTCGGGTTCGTGAAGGCGGAATACAAGTCGGCTGCCGGCCTCGTCAAGAGCCACTGGCGCTACGAGGGCGACGCGTGGGTCTGGGACTTCACTGTTCCCGAAGGCGCGACGGCCGACGTCACGCTCCCCGGCGAAACCGCGTCGAAGCGCTACACCGCCGGCTCCTACCACGTCGTCAGGCAGCTCTGACCTGAGCGCGCGCCGCGCGGCAACTCCGCCACGTTTTTTGGTATAATATGCGCCCTATGAAGCAGTACTCAGTAGGTCTCGTTGGCGTCGGTGCCGTCGGCACCGAGATGATAAAGGTCCTCAAGGAGCGGAATTTCCCGCTCAAGGGGGTGGTGCAGGTGTTCGCGTCGCGCGAGCGCGACGAGCAGATACTCGGAGAGACGTACCACGTCAGGAAGGCCGACGAAAACTCGTTCAACGGCCTCGACATCGTCCTTTTCGCAGGCAAGACGGATGTCGCGATCCAGCTCAAGGACGCCGTCGTCAAGGCCGGAGCGAAGATGATCGACAACTCCCGCGCGTTCCGCCAGGATCCCGAGGTCCCGCTCGTCGTGCCGCAGGTGAACGCCGAGGACCTCGACTGGAACAAAGGCGTCATCGCGAACCCCAACTGCACGACCGCGATCATGCTCGAGGCCGTCGCCCCGCTCCACAAGGCGAAGGGCCTGAAGCGCGTAGTCGCGGCGACCTACCAGGCGGCGTCGGGCGCGGGCCAGCCGGGGCTCAACGAGCTCGAGGACCAGATCCGCGCCTACGCGAAGGGCGAGCCGCTCGAAGTGAAGGCCTTCCAGCACCAGCTGATGTACAACCTCATTCCCCACATCGACAAGTTCAACGAGGAGAACTGGTACACGCTCGAAGAGCTCAAGATGCTCAACGAGTCGCGCAAGATGCTCCACCATCCGACGCTGAAGCTCTCGTGCACCTGCGTGCGCGTGCCGATCGCGCGCGCCCATTCCGAGTCGCTGAACCTCGAGTTCGAGAACGACATCACGCCCGCCGAGGCGCGCGAGATCCTCTCGAAGTGCGAGGGGGTGAGGGTCGTTGACGATCCGCTGAACGGCGGCTACCCGATGCCGCTCGACGCGACCGCGAAGTACGATGTCCTCGCCGGTCGCATCCGCCAGGACATCGGTCGCGACGACAGGAAGGGGCTTGAGATGTTCGTCTCGGGAGACCAGCTTCTCCGCGGCGCGGCCCTCAATGCCGTCGAAATCGCCGAACACCTCGTGAAGCGCAATCTCGTCTGACGACATGGGCCGCTGGTATAGGTGGGCCGTGGTCGCGCTCCTGAGCGGGGCTTACTTCTTCCATCAGGCCGACCGCGCCATCTTCGGCGTGCTGCTTCCGTATGTGCAGGCAGACCTGTC
>CACYNF010000147.1 GCA_902775595.1 uncultured bacterium
CATAATGTCATCAATAGTTGTTTGGACAGGATTCACAAGATTCATAATACTACCAATCCCCACCAATCCTGTCAATCCTGTAAATCCTGTCTGAAAAGAGCCTCCCCCCTGCATCATCTGCGGCTGATTCATGTTCGGCGGCACATTGTTCGTCTTCTGCGCGGTAAGGGTTGCGACAATCGCGGCAGCGGCAAACCCCAGCAGAAGCGAGCGCGGCAAACGGCGAAGTGCCCGCAGACCGACGGCGGCGGCGTATGCAGCTGCAACGGCGAACATCGCCATTACAGTGCAGTAGCCGATATAGAACCAATCCGCCATTACCGAATCCTTATGTTAACACGGCTAAAACGTTTAGTGTCCATCGCTGAATTCGCAACCATTATACCAAACGAATCTTAAATCTAATCTTAAATCGTAAAAATTTTGCGACGGGAAAATGAGGCTTTAGACAAGCAAAAACCGCGGCAAAGATTGGGGAGTCATAATAAAGTAAAGCGTCCACAGGAAGAGAGGTGGTAACACGCCCCTTCCCCGATTTTCCGCAAACCCCGCAAAATGGTGCAGAATTTGCTAAATTCTCGAGAGGCCGGAGCCGACTGACGCCACACTACTTTATCTGGAAGCGAAGCGAAGTTGGCGGTGGAGCGAAGGTCCGAGCGAGGGGATACGGCGTATTCGCCGAGGGTTCCCCGAGGAGGAGCCTTCGGACACCGCCAACGAGCGCGGCCAGGCGCAGGCCGCGCCATCGGGCGGCGCGGCAGCAATCAGACCTGCCACTCCTCGTGCTTGTCCCTCTGCTCGACTGGCTTCGAGTAGACGTCGGACTCGTCTGGCGGCGGCGCCTTGGGGTCGAGCGCATGCTCGAACTTGGGGAGCTCGCGCTCAGGCGCGTCCATCTTGAGGATCGCGGGCTTGCCGTCGCCCGTGACGGCGTTCGCGCCGACCATCGCGGCCGCGGCGGCCTTCTCCTCCTCGCCGGCGGCCTCGCGGGCGTCGACCTCGGCCTTCGCCGCGGCGTCGACTTCGCCAAGCTTCGTGTGGCGGGCGGGGATCGGCTTCATAAGCGGATCGTCGGGACCGATGACGGTGCACTTGAGCGGCTCGTTGATGTACTCCTCGATCTCGGGGATCTGGCAGCTCTCGTACTCGTCTGCGAATGAAATCGCAATGCCGGTCGAGCCGGCGCGGCCCGTGCGGCCGATGCGGTGGACATAGTCCTCTGCCTCGTAGGGGAAGTCGAAGTTGACGACGTATTCAAGCCCCTTCACATCGATGCCGCGTCCCGCGACATCGGTCGCGACCACGATCTTGACCTCGCCGTCGCGGAACGCGTCGAGCACCTTGAGACGCTTGTTCTGGTTCACGTCGCCGGAAAGCATCTCGACCGAGACGCCGCGCACGCGGAGCGATTCGTACACGTCCTCGGTAGTGGACTTGCGGTTGCAGAAGACGATCGTCCTCGCCTCGGGGTGGAGCGCGATGTGGTTGAAGAGGACGGTGAACTTGTCCTTCGCCTGGATTACGTAGACGACCTGCTTCACCGTGTCGGTCGCGTTCGTCTCGGACTCGACCTCGGCCTTGTAGGGCGCCTCCATCCAGTTCATCGCGAGGCGCATCACCGTGTCGTTCAGCGTCGCGGAATAGAGCATCGTCGTGCGCTTCTGCTTCGGCGGCAGGTAGCTCATTATGCGCCTGACGTCGGGGATGAAGCCCATGTCGAGCATGCGGTCGGCCTCGTCGATGACGAGCGTGTCGACGTGCGAAAGGTCGATTACGCGCGACTTCACGAAGTCGAGGAGACGGCCAGGAGTCGCGACGAGAAGGTCGACGGGAGCCGACTTGACCTCGTGGCGCTGGCGGTCGTAGTCCATCCCGCCGTAGACTGCGAGGGACCTGAGCCCGGTGTACTTGCCGATCGCGTCGGCGTCCTTGCATATCTGTATGACGAGCTCGCGCGTAGGCGCGATGACGAGCGCGCGCGGCGCGCCGCCATCCTTCGCGCGGTTCTCGGGCGTGCGGAGATAGCGAGTCAAAATCGCGACGAGGAACGCCGCGGTCTTGCCGGAGCCTGTCTGCGCCTTGCCGGCGATGTTCTTCCCGGCGAGCGCCTGCTCAAGCGAGAGCGCCTGAATCTCGGTGCAGTACTTGAAGCCGAGGTCGGCGATGCCGTGCATCACTTCGGACGGGAGGTCAAAGTCGTGAAAACGCTTCTTGCCCTCGACGGGCTCGACGGCGAAGCTCGCGGGATCCCACTTCGCATGGGCCTCCTGACGCGACTTCAGCTCCTCTGCGGAAATCTCGCCGCCCGGCCGCATCTCGTTCGCGGCCGTGTTGACGGGAGCAGGACCGCGACGACCGCCGCGTCCGCCGCGCTGGCCGCCGTCCCTGCGGGAAGGCCTCTCGCCGCGCTGCTGCTCGCCGCCCTTCTGCGTCTGCTGGCGCTTCTGCTGCTGCGGCCTCTGCTGCTGGCCGTTGTTCTTCTGCCTCTGCTGCTGGCCGCCCTGCTGCTGCTGGCCGTTGCCGCCCTTGCCACGGTTGCGTCCGCCGCGGCGACGCTTCTTCTTCGCGCCATCCTGCGACTCGGCCGGCTTCTTGCCGGTCAGCGCCTGCGCGATCTTCTTCAGGAATCCAAATGCCATGTCTGAAACTGACAGCGAGAACGGCGGCGAACATGCCGCCGTCCCCGCATCCAGCGTTTGTTCGATTAGCGCTTGGAGAACTGGAAGCGCTTGCGGGCACCGGGCTGACCGGGCTTTTTGCGCTCCTTCATGCGGCTGTCGCGAGTCATGCAGCCGGCCTTCTTGAGCGCGGCGCGCGTGGATTCGTCCGCCGCGACGAGCGCGCGGGCGAGGCCGTGGCGGATCGCGCCCGCCTGGCCGGAGATTGCGACGGGCTGCTTCAGGTAGTCGCGGAGCGCCTCGGAGGGGATGTACTCCTCGATCGCGACGCCGTTGACAGTCCAGACGCCCTTGCCTTCAACGAGATTCACGCGGGCGGTCGCGGTCTTGCGGCGGCCGGTTCCTGCGGAGATAGCTTTCTTAGTGGCCATTTCTTAAATTCCTTCCCTTAGAGCTTGATCTCGACGGGCTTCTGGGCCGCGAGCGTCCCCTTGTCGGCCTCTGCCGCGAAGACTTTGAGGCGAGTCATCATCTTGCGGGCGATGTTGTTCTTCGGGAGCATGCCCCAGACCGCCTCCTTGATCATGCGGTCGGGATGCTTCGCGCGCATCTCGGCGGCGGTGAACTCCTTGAGACCGTCCCTGTAGCCGCTGTAGCGCTGGTAGGTCTTCTGCACCTCCTTCTTGCCCGTGAGCTTCACGAGCGCGGCGTTCGTGACGACCACGAAGGCGCCTGCGTCGACGGAAGGATCAAACGTGGGGAGATCCTTCGCGCGGAGCTTGTTTGCGATGACGACTGCGAGACGGCCAACGGGCACGTCCTTCGCGTCGATGATGAACCAGGCGCGCTTGTCGCCGGGGTTCGGAGCACGATAGCTCTTCTGCATCTTCTTTTTTCTTTCTTTTTGCGGATTTGTGCCCCTTTTCCAGGGTTTTGTCCGCGGTTTACAAGGCGGAACCGGTTAGTCCCCGATCTCGCATAGGAAAAGAAAGTATATCATATTCTCTCCGCCAGCGCAAGGGGGTCGCCTTATTCTGGTCTCTGCAGGAGAGCTTCACGATTCCCCGCCCAGCCAATCAAAGCTTTGCCCATAAGCCGCAAACACGTATATTTGGTATAATACCAGCATGCGGCAACTTCTCGACAAACTCCACGCGCGGCTCGGCGACTTCTGGTGGTACTCGCTGATGCTCTTCTGCGCCTGCCGCGCGGCCGACCTGCTGAACGCCTTTGTCGGCCTGTGGCTTGTCCCGAAATATGTCGACCCGTCCGAACTCGGCGCGGTGATGCCTCTTACCCAATTCGCCAACTTCCTCGCGATTCCCGTCGCCGCGTTCGCCAACACCTTCCGCAATGAGCTGACTCGTCTTTCAATCAACAAGGAATTCGGCAAGCTCAAAACCCTAATGCGCGGCGTATTTGCCGCGACGGCGGTCTTCCTCTTCGTCGCTATCGTCGTCGCGCGATTCCTTCTCCCCGCCTTTCTCGAGCGCATCCGCATCGTCGAAGGCTCGCTCGGCCTTGTCATCATCGCCGCGTCGTTCGTTGGAGCAGTCGCGCCAATCTACTCGAACGCGCTCCAGGCGCTCAAGAAGTTCAAGGCACAATCGCTCCTTAGCATCGTTGGTGCACCCGTGCGCCTGATAGCAATGCTCCTCGCAATGCCCTTCCGCGCCATCACCGGCTACTTCGTCGGCCAAGCTGCAGTCCCAGCCTTCAACATCGCCGCCTCGGTCGTAGCGCTGCGCAAGGAACTCGCCGTCAAGGCAGAGCCGTACTGGACAAATGAGGTTATCCGTAGATTCGCAAAGCTATTTACGATTTTCTTAATTACCGGAGGAATTGGGGGCTTCTTCCTACTTGTCGAAGCAACAGTTCTCCGTCAACGACTCCCCGATTTAGATTCCGCAGGTTACTATATGGCTACAAGGTTTTCCGAGATTGCCACTTTCCTTCTCGCGACCATTGCCTTTACCATCTTTCCATTTACCGCAGAAATAGCCGCCAAAGGAGGAGACTCTCGTCCGCTCATAATAAAATCTTTAATGGCAAATTTAGTGTTTTGCCTCACACTTGCACTGCCTTTCATTTTCTTTGGCAAAACGATTCTCTCCCTTCTCCCAAATGGCGACAAATATGCAACATACTCTTGGGCCATACCTTGGTTAATTGGGCTAAGTTTCATAACATCAATTGTCGGCCTATACACTACTGCAGAATTCTCTGCAAACCGATTCAGATTTCTAATATGGTACATGCCAATTGACATAGCATACCCATTGCTCCTGCTATTTGTAACCGGCCATAACTACTTCACCGGTTACATTCCAACATCATGGACAGAATTCTTATCTACACACAACATTTATTCGTTAGAAACTATGTTGATATGGATTTCTTCTTTCAATGGCATAAAGGCTGTCGGTTGTCTCATTGCTATGATCTTCAACTCAAATAGCAAAATACATTTGCAACCAGCACCAGCATAATATTCTGCCGCTTGCAAAAGTAAACGTGGGTTTGAAAAGGTAAACGTTGGTTTGGTATCGTGAAGTACGGTTACATTTTCAAAAGTGGTCGCCATGCACGTGC
>CACYNF010000148.1 GCA_902775595.1 uncultured bacterium
GGGCGACGACGACGGGCTCTACCTCATCCACTACCTGAGCAACCTGCGCCTGACCTCCAGCGCCGGCCGCGAACATCAGCTCGCCACGGTCATCATGGCAGGCATCCCGGAGCTTGTGGACATGGTGCGTTCCTACCAGTCCCTGCGCGCCAGGGTGCAGCTTACCTGGACGCTCGAACCCCTCACGCACAGCGAGACCATTGAGTTCGTCCAGCACAAGATCATGTCGGCGGGCGGCGACATGTGGATATTCAACCAAGAGGCCCTGTCCGAGCTTTACCGCCTTTCTGGCGGCGTCCCGAGAAGCGTCACCAACATCTGCGACACCGCGCTGATGCTCGGCTACGTGGCCAAGGCCCCCGAGATAGACGCCGCGATCGTGCGGCAGGCGGCCGAGGACGTGGATATTCTGCCAAAGGAGGATTGACCGACATGGAGGACTTGCTTCAGAACGACCTTTTCCATCTGGTGTTCGGCATTCTCGCCGCCATCTTCCTTCTGGGCGCGCTTGTAAACGCGATTCGCTCGCGCGCCCAGAACAACCGGCGCGAGACCGCCAGCATCATCAAAAACAACGGCAACACGGGCAACGAGCACGCTCCCGTAAGGCTGGAAAACCCCTTTGCCGCGCAGAAACCTGCGGCAGCGGCTCCAACGTCCGTTCCGGCGTCCGCAACTGTCGCCGCCGACAATCCCGCGGGCAGGCCCGCCAAGGCACCGACCGAGGACGACGAGGAGTACGTGTGGCGATGATCTTCCAAAGGGCCATGAAAGGGCTCCTGGCGCCCGTCTGCGCCCTCGCTGCCCTGGTGGCGCCGGGCGCCGTGCCGTCGCTCGAGTGGGACTTTGCGAAAACGGCGGAGGACCGGGTCTTCGTGGACATGAAGCCAACGCCGTCCCGCCCCGGCGTTCCGGCGGGAGCCATCGCGCTCGACATCAAGCTTTTCGAGGGGGCAGCTTCCATCAGGGCCGCAACGTTCCACTTGAAGATCGGCGGCGACTGGCTTGCCGCCGCCCAGGTTGACGCTGCCGCGCTCGCCACGTCGCGCCTGCGCGTTCCGTTCGGGAACTTCGCGCCGACCGTTGGCGAGGAGCCGAAGATAGACGAGGTGCGCGTGAGCGTGTGGCGCTCGACTTCGCCCGGCGCGGGCAGGCTCGTTGTCAGCTCCCTCTCGCTCGCCCCCGTCTCTGAAATCGCCGTTCTGTCGGGCCCGGCAGGTTCGTGGATGGAAACTCTTGCGCGCCGCGTAGCCGCCACGCTCTCCCGCGGCCGGCTTGACTGCGACCTTCATCCATCCGTTTCCGCCGCCGTGAAGTCCGCCCCGCAGCTCGTAATCGTCCCCGATGCCTCATCGATGCCCGCCGACGATGCCGAGCTTCTCGCCGGGTTTATCCGCAAAGGCGGACGCGCCATCGTTTACTATTCGGCCAATCCCGTCTTATCGGAGGCGTTCGGTCTCCGGCCAGGTGCCTGGCACGGCGGACAGCCGTTGTGCGCCATCAAGCCCCTCGACGAGGCCTTTCCGCCATATCCCCACAGCACCGACAACACCATCGTGCCGTTCTTCGGCGGCTCGGCTTCCGCCAGGGTGGAGGCCAGGTTCCTCTCTCCCAACGGCGCGGCCGTCTCGCCGGCCGTGACGCTCACGCCCGCCGGCGCGTGGTTCTCGCATATACCGCCGCTTCCATCGCCTGCAGCGGCAAGGCACCTCAGGAGTATCGTTCAGAAGGTGTCGCCCGACATGGCCTGTCAGGATCTTCCTGGCCCCATGAAGCCCATCTCTGCCACGGAACTCGCCAAGTTCGAGCTGCGCGGTGCATGGCTGCAGAATTCTCCCGGCTTCCCGGGGGGAATGCCGGCGCTGCCGGAATGGATGAAGGTGTACGGCCTGAATGCGCTCTTCGTCCGCCGCGAAGCGCTGGGCTCCGGGGAGGCCGGCGTGAGGCGGTTTCTCGGGACGACCGGCAAAGCGGGCGTCGGCGTCCATCTATGGCTCAATGCGTTCGAATCGTCTTCGGACGGCCGGTGGACCGTTCCCCACGGCGGGGAAGCACGCGGCAGGCGCGTGCAGGAGCTCATCGATTCAATTCCGCAGGATGTCGCCGGCGTCCAGCTCGATTATGTGCGCGTGCCGTCTGCCGAGGAGGCGACCGCCGAGAAGATGGACGACATCTCGCTTTTCGTCCGAACCTTCTCGCGGATGTTCCGCCGCGCGCGTCCGGGCTGTGCGCTTTCCGCTGCGGTGTTTCCCACCCCCGAAGCGGCGGCAAGGCTTGGCCAGGACTGGCCCCGGTGGGTGAAGGAGGGGTGGGTGGATTTCGTCTCGCCCATGATCTACACCGAGTCCCCGATCGCCTTTAGACGCGACCTTGCGCTGTGCAAGAATGTGGCACCGGCGTCCACCCTCGTCCCGGGAATCGCCGCCTGCGCGGACGAGGCAAGCCCCGACCGGGACTCCGTGCGTGCGCAGCTCGAGGCGGCGGACACCCTGAAGGGCGTTTCCTTCTTCGCCCTCGACTGGGCGCTGGGCGAGCTGTGCGGCTATACTGACGTCAAACCCTGATACAACACGCAATTACAACTACAACAAGGAGAAGAGACAAATGAACGATACGAAAAAAGTCATCCCAATGGGCGATGCAGAGTGGCAGAAGATCGTCAAGTCCATTCCCATCGTCTGCGACATCGCCGAGACGACCGCCGAAGGCGTCATCCGGGAGGTGCTCAAGGCCGTTTTCGAAAAGAACGGCATGCCCATGGACAAGCTCGACGCCATGGTCTCGACCGTCATCGCGCACTCCCGGCGCGACGTCAGCTTCTCCGCAGTGTACGGCATTGCGATCCCGCACGGATACATGTCCGGATTGGAGAAGATGCTTGCGGGCATCGGCGTTTTGCGACATGGCCGTTCGATTGATGTCAACTCCATCGACGGCTCCAAAACGCACATCTTCTTCGTGATCCTCTGCTCCAGTCCCAACCATCCGGGATACCGTCAGTTCCTGGCGCAATTGTGCAGACGCCTCATTTCCGACGACATGGTACCCCGCCTTGCCGCCGTCTCCACCCGCGATGATCTGGAGGCCTTGCTCGGCGGAGCGGGCGACATGGAAGGGGGCGGCAATCAATGAAAGAGTGCTGCAGAAAATACCTGTGCGAACAGCTCGGGAACGACATGGAGGTCATCAACGTGATCTACGCCGAATACGTATCCTCCATCGACGACAAGATGGCCGAGGCGGACGCCGCCGTCGCCGCCGGCGCATGGGACACGCTCGACAAGGTGGCCCACACCATCAAAGGCAATGCGCTCACCGCCGGCGACCAGCAGATGGCCGATGTCGCCATCGCGCTGAGAGGCGTCGCCAAGCAGCAGGACCGTGGCGGGGTGGACCGGCTCGTCGCCGACATGAAGGCGCTCGCGGCGCAGCTCTGATGAAACAGACGAATTCCATGCGGCATCTTTCGATGCTGGGCGCTTGGGCGCTCGCCTTCGGCTGCGCCGTGGGTTCCGACGCCTTCGTCATGCCATGGAACGATTTCCTGCCAAAGGCCGGGCCTCTCGGCACGGTGATCGGCATATTCATCGGCGGGCTTGTGATGGCCGTTGTCGCGTGGAACTTCCATTACATGATCAACCACCAGCCGGGACCGGGCGGGTCGTATGTGCGATCATCTGTCTTGACGTGACGGCGCTGGTGGTCGTGGCGCGCTACACGCTGGGTGACGTCTTCAGTTTCGGGTTCCGCTACACGATTGCGAAAAGCGACATCTACCTTGGCGACATACTCCTTTCCGTGTTCGCCATTGCCGTCTCCGCCGCCATCTGCTGCCGCCGTCGTCTTTCTGGCATCGTGCAGACTGCGATGGCGGTCGTTTTTGCCGCCGGCATTCTCGTGTGCTTTACGTTGACTGCGCTGAACCATAGCGGCGGACTTGGGGCGATGTGTCCGATTTTCGCCCCCGATCGCGGACATGGGCTTTTCCAGGTCCTGAGCATCCTTGCCATCGCGCCGTGGCTCTTCGTGGGCTTCGAGTCCATATCGAATTCATCCTCGGAATTCCTTTTCCCCGTCAGCAAGTCCTTCAAGGTCATGCTCGCGGCGATCGTCACGGCGGTGATCGCCTACGCGCTCCTGACCATCATCCCGGTGCTTTCGTTCGGCGATGCCTCCTCTGCCAGCTGGGTCGACACCGTGGCCGATTTGGCCAATTCATCGAGAGTGCCGGATTACCACGCATTTGACGTGGCCCGCGGGTTTCTTGGAAGGGCAGGCGGGGTCATCATCGGCATGACGCTGGTCGGCGCCATCTTCACGAATCTCGTCGGCAACACGGTCGCGCTGAGCCGCCTGACGGCGGCGATGGCGGACGACGGAGCGTTGCCGTCGTTTCTTGGGGGAAGAAACGCAGACGGCGCTCCGCGCAACGCCGTTCTCTCCGTCGCGGTGCTGGTCGCCCTCGTGGTGCCACTGGGGCGGGCGGTCATCGGCGTAGTCGTGGACATCTCGATCCTCGGCGCTGCGGTGGCCTACGCCTACACCTCGGCCGCGGCACTCAAGGCCGCGCGCAAGGAAGGCAAGAAGGGCACGCAGGCGACGGGTCTCCTCGGACTTGCGATTTCAATCGTGGTCATTTTCCTCTTGGTCATGCCGTTCATGACGTTCGACACCACCATGATTGCCACGGAGTCCTACCTCGTCCTGATCATCTGGTGCATTGCCGCACTTGCCACCTTCATCACCGTCTTCCACCGCGACAGCACGCATCGCTTCGGCAGGTCTTCTGTCGCATGGATTTCCCTGTTCCTCCTCATAATGACCCTGTCGGTGATGTGGATACGCCAGACGACCCACGAGACGACGGAAAAGGCGTTCGAAACAATCATCAATCGACACGTCGCGAACTGCACGCCCGACCTGTTGGACAGGGACGGCTGCGGTCGGGGAGACGGCGAATGGCGCGTCATCCTGCGGAAGAACCTGTCCAATGTGGGGAGTTCGATCTTCCGCAGCAACCTTGTCCAGACCGGGCTCAACCTCATTGCCCTTGCCCTCATGTTCGGCCTATACGCGATTCTCCGTCGCCGTGAACGCGACATGGAGCAGGAGAAGGCCATGGCCAAGAGCTACTTCTTCTCCACCGTCAGCCATGACATCCGCACGCCGCTCAACGCCATCATCGGCTACTCGACGATGCTTGAGTCTGGCTTCAAGACCGAGGCCGAGCGCAAGGAGGCGATCGACTCCATCCTAATTAGCAGCAAGACCCTGCTGGGGCTCGTCAACGACGTGCTGGACCTCTCGAAGCTGGAAGGCGGCAAGATGGAGATACTCCCGGAGCCTACGGACTGTGCCCGCCTCGTCCACGTTGTGCTGGAGGCGTTCCGCGCCTCCAGCGGCATGTCGGGCCTCGAGCTGAGGTGTCGCGCCGAGGAGATGCCTCTTTTGATGCTCGACCCGCAGCGTCTGCGGCAGATCATGTTCAACCTCGCCGGCAATGCCGTCAAGTTCACGGAGAAGGGGCATGTGGAAATCCGTGCCAAGTTCGAACGGCGGACGAACGCGGACAAGGGCGTGCTGCGGCTGGAGGTTGAGGATACCGGCTGCGGCATCAGCGAGAAGGACCTGGAGCGCATCGGCTCGGCATACGTCCAGGTCGGTTCCAAGGTCTCCCGCAACGGCGGCACGGGGCTCGGCCTCGCCATCTGCAAGCAGCTTGCGGCGGCCATGGGCGGCAGGCTGGAGGTAGAATCCACCCTTGGCGCGGGTTCAACCTTTTCGGTCATCATACCGAACGTGAAGGTGGCGGAGTCGGCGGTGGCCGCGCAGGGGCGCGTCAATCCGCCCGCGGCCGCGCGGCAGCGCGTTCCCCCCGTGAAAATGCCGCACAGGATCCTTCTTGTGGACGACTCGAGGATGAACCTCATGGTCCTCAAGGCACTTTTGAAGAACATGGGCGATTTCGAGGTCGCGACGGCGCCGGACGGCAACGAGGCGCTGAAGTTGCTCACGAGTCCCGACGCGCCGCAGTTCGACCTTGTCCTCACCGACATATGGATGCCGAACCTCGACGGTGAGGGGCTTATGAGGGCCATCCGGAGTGATCCGGCACTGGCCGCGCTGCCTGTCCTGGCGGTGACGGCCGACGTGGAGGTTCGCGACAAGTTGTCTGAAAAGGGCTTCGACGGAATCCTTCTCAAGCCCATTACGCCCGCGACACTTGAAAAGGCGCTTCTGGAGATAGAAGAGAGCCGGCATGGTCGGCAACAGTAGAATGCCACGAGCAAAAAGGGTCAGACCTGATTGCCACAGGTACGCCAAGCAAAGCTCGGCAGAACTAATAGCGGAAGGAGCTATATCGTAAAAAATCGACATACGATTAGGACATATCCGCCGAACGCAGTGAGGGCCGAGCGAAGCGAGGGGATAGCCCGAAGGGCCGAGCAAGCCGTGCAAAGGGCGACCGATGTGCGGGAGTCTTGCCCGACAAAGGAATGGGCCGCAACGCAAGTGAACTTCCTACGTAAAGCCTCGTTAAATGTTTTCGCGTGGTCAGCGTCTCTGTGGACGTGAAGCCAACATCGCCTTGCTGACTCGATTCGGGCAAGGTGGACGCGGCGGGGCAAAGGGGGCGGCACTTCCCGAAAGTTCTGCAAAGGAACTTGGGAGAACTGCAACTAGCGAAAGCGAACGCAGTAGTCGGATGAGGCCGTAGTAGCGGGGAAGCGGGGCAATGCCCGTGGGTATCCCCCGAGCCGAAGGCGAGTCGCGAAGCGATGCCCTAGCAGGGGTGCGAAGGGCCTCTGCGTGAAAAAAGGGACGATGCAAATCAAATGGCGAGAAGAATAATGTCGAAAGACTGCAATAGGGGACAATCCGCTATGTGGCGGCGCGTCGGAAACCGCTCGTCCATATGGAGGAGCATCCATTGGAATCAATGTGAAACGGAGCCGAGAGGCGAAGGGGAGCGAAACCGATGAAACCAGTCCCACACGGAGAGCCGTATGCGGGAAACCTGCACGTACGGTTCGATGAGGGGTAGCCGCCGAAAAACGGCGAAGTCCGTTTTGAGGGTAGTCGAAGACCGAGCGGGCGTACCCGACAACAAGGGGCGCTCCGCTCTACTCTACTAAAGAAACATGGCGGCAACAAACAGAATGAAGATTGGTATGGGTCGGAGCGTCGCGGCAGATTTGCCGCGTTTCCGTCTCATTTCTCCGCCGTAAAACTTTTTTCCGATTTAAGGTTAGATTTAAGGTTCGTTTGGTATAATAGTTGCGAATTCAACAACATGTACTAAACGCGCTAAAAGTTTAGCCGTGTAGCCACCTTCGCCAAGGCTACGGCGGCCGAGGAACATGTAGAACGGGTAGAATGATGAAGGAAAGTCGAAAGGTTTATGGCTGGCTGGCGCTACTGGGCTTTGCTCTTTTCGCGCTCTCCAGCATTGCTGGGCAGCGGATGGTGGTATCGCAACTGCCGGAAGCGGCGAGGCCGCTTGCCGAGGTTGAGACGAATGTAGTGTTTTCCACTGGAGCGGCTACAGACAACAAATGGACGCTGACGATTGAGCGCGACGCGGCGACAAGCAACAGCGTTGAGGTCGTGTTTGGATGTGATGCGAACGAGGACGGCGTACTTGGGATCGAAGAAGGGGAGTTGTCTATTGGCTGGGATTGCGGCGAGTGGTTCTGGCGCCACAGGCGCGCAAACGCGGCATGTCGCGTCGAGGGATCTGCCCAGCGTCTCGATATGACGCTTTACCTCAGAGACCGTGAGGCGAAGTCTCTGGCATCCTCTGTGTTTCCGCCTGTCGTGTCGCCTACATGCTTCAACCCCGACTGGAATCTTGCCCGCGTTGTCTCTCGCGGTGCGGAGACCATTCGTGTCGAGAGCAAGATCTCGATTAATGTGTTAACGTTGAGGGTCAGGTGACATGGCGGCACTCTTCCAGACTGTGTTGATGCGTCTTGCTTTGTGCGGGCTTGCGGCTTCGCTACTCTTGCTCGTGCTTCGTTCGCGCATAGCCCGCGACACCTTTGCGCGACTGCTTTCTATCTGGCGTTCGCTCACTGCGTTTGGCCGCGTTGCCGTATGCTCGTTCCTCCTGATTGGCGTCCTCGTTGGCGGCGACAAGACGAACAGCGTCAACAATCTTCCACCGCAGCAGGTGATGCCGCCGATGGTGCAGCAGGGGTCCGGTTTCCTGTTGACAGGATTGTCGGTGAATGGTAATCTTGCCAATGTAATGAATCCTGTCCAGCCACAGACAACTTTCGCAGAACGCAAAACCGCGAACTGGAACATTCGCGGCGCGTGGAAGGACTCGTTCTGGCTGGACTTCGAAGACGGCTGGGTGTTCCCCTGGGGCACGAACCATCTGACAGGCGTCGAGGTCGTTTCCTACGGCCAGGTCTGGGCAACGCCATTTGATACAGACGCCGTCGCCTCTGCTGGCGCACCGTTCGAGATAGTGCCGGGGCTCACGACATTTGCATACGAGTTTACGCCGTCAAACTCCTACCGCTTCGTGTGGACAGATGCGGCGATCAACCGCGACACCAATAATCTCGTCTCTGCCTCGCTTGAACTTTTCCGTGATGGCGATGTCTCGGTTGCGACCAACGGCATCGCGGCACTTCTGCCGCGGACGCTCCCATTCCCGCACAGCGGCTTCGGGCAAGATGACGAATGGGTAACGGCGAACTTCACTAACGCGACCGAGATTCTTGCCGTCGGCTACCCGCAGTGGGTCGACGCGCAAGTGGGCGAGTGTCTGACGAACGGACTTTACAAGCTCTCCGTCACCGTCTCAGACGATCCGCCCGAAACGACGTTCCTCTCCGTCGGAGATCTTTCCGTCGCCGTCACCAACGCAGGGGAGTATGTGTTTCTGCTTGGGAAGTGCATTGACTATCCGCTTGCTGTTTTCCCCGAAACTGCGACTAACTTTGTCTATGCTGCGGTGGACGACATTCCCTCGCTTCGGTCGTTGCCGATGCGCGGGATGCGCGGTGGCCTGAACGATGGACGCTGGACGAGAGATGAAGGCCGCCTTGAACTTATAGTTCCCATCTACCCCCTCGTGCCGTTCTCGCCGTCTTCGCACATTGTATGGACTTCGAATTTAAGCGTGTCGCCCGAAAACTGGCAGCCGTCTGAGTTAAATGACAGCGAGACGTTTACCGCGATACTCTCCGATGTTCCATGTTTTGTTTCGTCTACGCTCAGTTGGAACACTTCTGATCCGTCAATCGTGTCTATCTCGACTTCTGTCGCGCAGTCGACGCAGATGACCGCGCACTATCCGGCGGCTGACACGCAGCAAGTCTCGCTTTCGCTTGAAGTGGATGTCGGCGCCTGCACTCTCCATTCCTATTACGTGAACGATCCCGAAGGCCAGGGCGATGGGCCAGGCGTTAGCCTGACGATCTCCCTGCCCGAATTCATTTTCGTAAACGATGACGACGACAACAATGACGGCACTCCAGATTGCGTCGCCACATTCCCAGACGATGACGACATAGTGTCGGGAAGCATTCACTTCACGTCGCCCCACTCGACGAACGGTATGATCGTTGTCGAGGGCATCTACGGTTATGACGGGGGATTTGGCGAAATGCCGCTTGTCTACGCCAACTCAAACTGCACTGACGCGATTACGTCCGGCATGACGTTTGCCGTCTCAGGTGTCTCGGAGCTGTCGCAGCCAATCTACCTCAATCCGGCTACTGTCAGCACGTCGGTGCCAGGCGTCCAGGTCAAGGTGCGCTGGCATCCCGAGTCAGGACCTGACCTGACGGCCTCGGCGTTCCTGACGATTGTCTCGCCCGTTGCGGAGCCGGTCTGTGACGCGGTGACCAACGTTGTAGAGAACGGCGTCGCGCATTCCTACGTGGTGAACCCATGCGGCGTCGCGGTCGGGCGAGAGGGCTATTTCCGCGTCGATGTCGCGCCAGATTCGTTCCCCGACTCCGAGATTGTCTGGGAGAAGACGCCCGGGCTCGATTTCGTCGGCTCGTGCACAGGCCGGTGCGTCACGGTGCGTGGCATTTCCGCTGGATACGAGACGCTTTCCGTCAGTATCGGCGGGCGAACGGACAACGCGCCGGAGTTTCAGGTTCGTGTCGTGGATATGGCTACGGTCAATCTGCGGGCGTGGATAATAGAGGGGCCTTTTGGTGAAAAGCCATGCAATCCAGAATATGTTCGTAAAATGGTCAAAGATGCAAATGACATTTATGCACAGGTTGGCGTTACATTGAATCTCATTGAGCCCATTGTGGTGACAAACATCCCCAACGCATATGATGCACTCAGAAAGGCTACAACAAATGCATCTTCCAGGTGGACGTATCGAAATATTGTAGACATGCATAGCGGAACGGGCGGATTGGAATGTTACTTCATCAATCGTTTTGTGGATTCTATGAATACTCTCGCCGTAAATAGTCCGCGCGGCACGGTGATTACTAAGAGAGCAGATTTTAAAGATTTTGCTCATGAGATAGGGCATGCGTTTGGCATGGATGACATTTACAAAAAATCAGAGGACGGCAGCGTGCCGTCATTTACGCTACAGCAAAATGACATGGCGGCATATTCTCGAATGCAAAGTGACTGGAACGGTGGTTGTCGAGGACATGGTTCGTGCGGTGTGCGGTACTATGCGCCGCAAACGAGCATGTCAAGCATCATATCAAGACTGCTAATGAATGGTGAGCGTAGTGATGCTGATAATCCCCTAGACATCACGAACGGTGACATTTTCGGCGTGTACTACACAAGTGGTCCAAATCAAACTAAGATATGGCATAAGGATGCGGCTATGATAGCATTTCCTTGGGTATACAGAAATCCAACTCATCAATAAGGAATACACAACATGGACAGAATCAGGATCTTGCATTTTGTACTCGTCGCAGTGTTGGCGTCTGCTTGCACTTGTTTTGGCGATATGCCGACTGACGACGAGATACGACGGGGAATAGTCAGGTTCCTCACTCCCAGATGCGGCGGTGGCAATGTGGACGACAACGACCCGCCAGACCCGGGACTTGCGGACTTCGTTGTCATAAACGGAGACACGAACAGACTTGCCCGCATCCTTGCCGAAATTGCGCAGACTAACAACGCTTGGTATTCTGAAATGGCAATGTGGGAGCTGGAAAGGTATGGCACTTCAGAACAGTTGCCGTTTTTCTATTCTTGCGCGACTAATCCTGTCTTGGGGAAGATCGCTGTCGAGTCGGTTCTGCGTATTGAGGGTGTGAATAGCAATTCTCTTGATGTTGCTCGTAGTTATTTGTGCCAGACAAATCAATTTCCCGTCGCAAATATCGGCGATCGAGCGCATCTATGTCGAAATATCTTGGAGAAGGTGTTTTCCAGTTCCAGTTTAACATGTTACCGTTCTCACGCGTTGGGTGTGGTTGAGGACTTTCAGGTTGGTTTTAATACTACGCCCAACGGAGTGGATATAGCGATTATTTCTGCCGTGCCAGATTATCGCTACAGCAAGCGACGCCTTGCGGTTTTGCGAACCGTGAAACAAAGGCTGGACGATGCCGCACAATACATGGCGCCAACCAATCATGAAGCAGCGTTACAGATGGATGTATATAACTTTCAAACAAACTACCTTGCCAATGCCATCAATGAGCTTGTGGCCTATCCTGAGGCGAACCTGCCGGATTGAAGGGTGAACGAACTGGCGGGGACATACCCAGCTAAAGCGTTGTCCAACGACTCTTTGCGCGGCGAGTTGGAGAGCGGGCGCATATCGAAGTGAGTCGCCATAGGCGGGCGCTATGCGGGTGCGGTTTTGCCGCAGTTTTTGCTTGTTTAAAGTCTCATTTTCCTGCCGTAAAACTTTTTTACGATTTAAGATTAGATTTAAGATTCGTTTGGTAAAATAGTTGAAAACTCAACGACATACACTCTGGGAGGAGAATACTACTGTGGTAATTTACTACTATGGCAATCATGTTTCAACGATGCAAAGACCACTTATTAAGGAGAATGTATGAAC
>CACYNF010000149.1 GCA_902775595.1 uncultured bacterium
AGACTCAATGCAACCATACGACACGACAGAGTGAATGCGACTCCCCGCTTCGCGGGCAGTCGCATTCACTCTGTCTTCTCACCCGCGCATTCTTCTTGCCGGGCGCGCACATGGCCGCGCAGATTTATGGTATAATTCTCCTCTTTAAGCGAGGAATGCCCAGATGATAGACAGGAAATGGCTAAGGAAACAGGCGGAAAAGGCGCGTGCGGCCGACTACATCGACCCTGCGCTCTACGCGAAGTATGGCGTCAAGAGGGGCCTCAGGAACGACAACGGCTCGGGTGTCCTCGTCGGGCTTACGACGATAGGCAACGTGCACGGCTACGTCATGGACGAAGGCGAGCGCAAGGCAATACCCGGCGAACTCTACTACCGCGGCATCAACGTCAAGGACATCGTGCAGGCCGACAGGCGCGAGCACCGCTTCGGCTACGAGGAGACGAGCTACCTCCTTCTCTTCGGAGAGCTTCCCACGGCTGCGCAGCTTTCGGACTGGAAGGGGCGCATCGGCGCATACAGGAAGCTTTCTGACGGGTTCAAGGAGACCGCGATCATGAAGAATCCCCCGAAGGACATCATGAACGCCCTCGCCCGCGCCGTCCTCTTCGCGTATGCGTTCGACCCGGAAGGGACGCCCGACGACCTGTCGCTCGACAAATGCCTCGAACAGTCGATGGACCTGATTGGCTCCATTCCGACGATCGTCGCCTACGCATACCAGGCCAAGGCCCATTACCATGACGGCGGGTCGCTGATGATACGCAACCCCGACCCGGCGAAGTCGACGGCCGAGACGCTGCTCATGCTGATGCGCGAGGACGGGAAGTACACGAGGCTCGAGGCGGAGACGCTCGACCTCTCGCTCATCCTCCACGCCGAGCACGGCGGCGGCAACAACTCGTCCTTCACCACCCACGTCGTGACCTCGGCCCATTCCGACATCTACTCCTCGGTCGCCGCCTCGATCCTGTCCCTGAAGGGCTCGCGGCACGGCGGCGCGAACCTGCGCGTCATGCGGCAGATGGAGGAGATCAAGGCGAACGTCAAGGACTGGACGAAGCCGGAGAACGTGGTCCGCTACCTGGAGCGGATAGCTGACAGGAAGGCGGGCGACGGAACGGGGCTCATCTACGGCCTTGGACACGCCGTCTACACGATCTCCGACCCGCGCGCACAGCTTCTCAAGGAGAAGGCGAGGGCGCTTGCGAAGGAAGCCGGACGCACGGACGACATGAAGCTGTTCGAGACCGTCGAGGAGCTCGGCCCCGCAGTCGTCAAGTCGCGCCATCCGCGCGCAGAGGACGTCTGCGCCAACGTCGACCTCTACTCGGGCCTCGTCTACGACATGCTCGGCATCCCGAAGGACCTCTACACGCCGATCTTCGCCGTCGCGCGCTGCGTGAGCTGGTGCGCGCACAGGATGGAGGAGCTCGTGAACGAGGGGCCCATCATCCGTCCCGCCTACAAGCCGATCTACAGGCCGCGCAAGTACGTGAAGCTCTCGGAGAGGAAGGGGTTCCTCGGTATTCTTCCGCGGTAGCGCCCGCGTTTGATTTCCGCGGGAGAATAGGGTATAATATCCGCTCATCGCTTTCAAAAACGCCCTGGAAGGGGCAACTTAAGGAGTAAACAAAGATGGTCAAGACGCCGAAGTTCGCGAACGACAAGGTGTTCGCGTGGGTTGACAAGTGGAACAAGGTCTGCACGCCCGACAAGATCGTGGTCGTGAAGGGCACGAAGAAGGAGCACCTCGCGATCTGCGAGATGATGGTCAAGAACGGCCAGTTCATTAAGCTGAACCAGAAGAAGCGCCCCGAGTGCTATCTCGCCCGCTCCCACGAGAGCGACGTCGCGCGCGTCGAGGGCCGCACGTTCATCTGCTCCAAGAAGGAGATCGACGCGGGTCCCACGAACCACTGGATGGACCCCGAGGTCATGAAGAAGCTCATGCTCAAGAGCTACAAGGGCTGCATGAAGGGCCGCACGATGTACGTGATTCCGTTCGCGATGGGCCCGATCGGCAACCCGATCACCCAGTACGGCATCGAGATCACCGACTCGCCCTACGTCGTCGTCAACATGAACATCATGACCCGCACCGGCGACGCCGTGATGAAGCACCTCGGCAAGGACGGCGACTTCATCCCCTGCATCCACTCCGTCGGCGCGCCTCTCAAGAAGGGCCAGAAGGACGTCGCGTGGCCGTGCGCGAAGAAGATCGAGGACAAGTTCATCACGCAGTTCCCCGAAGAGCGCCAGATCTGGTCGTTCGGTTCGGGCTACGGCGGGAACGCGCTCCTCGGCAAGAAGTGCTTCGCGCTCCGCATCGCGTCCAAGCTTGCGAAGGACGAGGGCTGGATGGCCGAGCACATGCTCATTCTCACGCTCACTTCTCCCGAGAAGAAGCAGTACCACGTGACGGCCGCTTTTCCGTCCGCCTGCGGCAAGACGAACCTCGCGATGATGCTCCCAAAGCTCCCCGGCTGGAAGCTCCAGACGATCGGCGACGACATCGCGTGGCTCAAGCCGGGCGAGGACGGCCGTCTCTACGCGATCAACCCCGAGAACGGCTTCTTCGGCGTCGCGCCGGGAACGTCGATGGACTCCAACCCCAACGCGCTTAAGTCCTGCAAGAAGGGCACGATCTTCACGAACGTCGTTCTCACCCCCGATGGCGACATCTGGTGGGAGGACATGGGCGTCAAGGCTCCGCAGGAAGGCGTCGACTGGAAGGGCAATCCCTGCTACGTCTGCGCCGACGACCCCTATCGCATGGGCCCGAAGCCGGGCATGACGAAGGCCGAAATCAAGGCGTCCGGCTACGTCGCGGCTCACAAGAACTCGCGCTTCACCGCTCCTGCCGAGAACTGCCCCGTCCTCGACAAGTCCGGCTTCAACGGCCTCTGGAAGGGCAAGCCCACCGGAGTGCCGATCGACGCGATCCTCTTCGGCGGCCGCCGTCCTTCGACGATTCCGCTGGTGAACGAGGCGAAGAGCTGGACGCACGGCGTGTTCATGGGCTCCGCAGCGGGCTCCGAAGTCACGGCCGCCGTCATCTCCGACCAGATCGGCCAGGTTCGCCGCGACCCGATGGCGATGCTTCCGTTCTTCGGCTACAACGTCGCCGACTACTTCCAGCACTGGCTGGAGATGGAGCGCACCTCCGCCGACGCGACGAAGCTCCCGAAGATCTACTTCGTGAACTGGTTCCGCAAGGGCGAAGACGGCCGCTTCATGTGGCCCGGCTTCGGCGACAACAGCCGCGTCCTCAAGTGGATCTGCCAGCGCATCGAGGGCCAGGTCAAGGCCAATGTCACCCCGATCGGCAACCTCCCGCTCGAGAGGGACATCGACCTCTCGAACAACGAGGGCAAGTTCAAGGTCGTCCCCGAAGACCTCAGGGCCATCCTGAAGGTCGACAAGGAGGGCTGGAAGAAGGAGATCGCGACTGTCGGCGCCTCGTACGACGAGTACGACGCCAAGGCCTCCAAGGACACCACCGTCCGCTCCAAGACGGCGAAGCGCGTCCCGAAGGCCCTGCGCCAGATCCTCGCCGACGTTTCCGCCGCGCTCGCGAAGTGACGCCGCGGCATCGTCCACATGGATAGAGTGGACAGCAGAAGCCCGCACTCTGTGACGGGCGAAACCACCGGCGAAGCCATGGCCGCTGAAGCGGCCGGGCTTCGCCGCTGGCTTGTCCTGCACGTGAAGCCGAGGACGGAGAAGAAGGTAATGCGGCGGCTTTCGGGGTGCAGGGGGTTCCACTACCTGCCGACCTATGTCAGGGTGATGAAGGTCCAGCGCCGCAAGGTGAGGCGGGTGCTGCCGCTGTTCCCGGGGTATGTGTTCGCGCATCTCTCCCCCGAGGAGCGCTCCGACGTCCTCCGGTCCAACCTCGTCGTGAGGATGATACCCGATCCGTTTCCGCGCAGGACCGTGAGCCAGCTTCGCCAGATATCGCGCGCCACGCGCGCAGCGCCGACGATCGCGGTCTCCCGCCAGACGTTCAGCGAGGGCGAACGCGTCAGGGTGATGTACGGGCCGCTTTGCGGCACCGTTGGATATGTCAAGCGCATCGGCGCGCGCGCCACACTCTGCATAAATGTCGACATCCTCGGCTCCTCGGTGGAGGTGTCCGTGTCGTCGGCCGATCTTGAACCGTTCAAGGAATGATTCCCATGGGATTTCCGCTGGTCAGCCTGCAGACTCGCAAATGTGGACGTATTTGCCGCATTTGCGCGGCGCTTCTTGCTTCTGCCGCCCTCCCGGCGTCCGCAGCTCCCGGCGTCGGCGCTTCCGCGGCGGTCGACGCGTGGAGAACGACCGTCGACAAATCCGCCGCCGAGTCTGCCGCGCGCGCATACACGTCTAATGTCGTCCGCTGCGAATGGGCCGGGGAGAACCCGCGCGTCGCGTCGCTGATGCCGGCAAATGTAGCGTTCCGTTTCGCCGTCGTCGGCGATTCGAACGCCGCGAGCCGCGTTTCAATGACGCTCGAGGATGCGGCCGCGGCGATCGAGCCGGCGCTCCGCGGGAACCTCGAGCAGCTCGGGCTCCTTAACTCCACCCTCCAGTGGCTCGTGCGATCCTGCCGGCCGGGCGTCACGAACTCGGCGACATACCTCGCCGTGCGGAACCACCCGGCTGCGTTCTGCGAGGCCGACTTCGACGCCGCCAAGCTCAAGGCAGTCGCTGGCAGCCTCACGGGAAAGACAGTCACGCTGCCCGTGCGGGTGAAGGTTGAGTATCTCGACGACCCCGTGCCGCTCAGCAGGGCCGAGCCGGGCGCCGACTTCCCCGACGTGATGCCCGAGGAGACGTTCGCCGAGCCGTTTGGTGTTGGCATAGTCTTGCGTGCGCCGGAGCGGATGCGCAAGTTCCGCATCTCGGCCTCGACTTACCCGTTCGCAGGCCGCGCCATGAGGTTTGAGTGGAGAGTCACGCGCGGCGTCAGGCTGAGGCCATGGCCGGCGACGCTTGCGGAGGTGCCGGAGCGCGGCTTTGCCGAGGTGACGGTCGATGCCGCCTCGTGCGGCGTCCGGGCCGACGTCCTCGTGTTCGCGCAGGCGGCGAACGGGCTCTACGGGTCGCCCGCGGTCGTGTCGATATACAACCCTCCGCTTGCGAAGCGTTCCTACGCAAAGGGCAAGCTCCAGAGCAGATCTGGATCCCGCGCGAATGGAGGGACGAGTTCTCCCTCACCGGCAAGGGAAGGATATCGTCTTTTTCGCGCACGGTTCCGGGCTCCTTCGAGAGCGAGACGTTCTCGGCCGTCGGCGAACTCGTCCTTTCCATGTCGTCGAGCGGACTTCCGCTTGCGACGCGGAAAGTCGAGTATTTCGTCTCGCCCGAGACAGGCGCCCTGGGCTACAGGCCAGTCGGCGAGGAGAAGAGTTACCGTCTTGGCGAATCGCCGTTTCGCCGCAGTGGAGAGTGACATGGAAGTAAAGATCGAAGAGTCCTGGAAGAAGATTCTCGCGGAGGAGTTCGAGAAGCCGTACTTCGCCGAGCTCGTCGGCTTCGTAAAGGCCGCGTACAGGAGCGGCGTCGTCTATCCGCCGCCGGGGAAGATATTCAACGCGTTCAACCGCACGCCCTTCGACAAGGTCAAGGTCGTGATTCTCGGGCAGGATCCCTACCACGAGCCGGGGCAGGCGCAGGGGCTCGCGTTCTACGTCCCACCGGAAGTCACGCCGCCGCCTTCGCTCGTCAACATCGCGAAGGAGCTCGGCCACATGCCAGATCTCCTCAAGTGGACCGATCAGGGCGTTCTTCTGCTAAACGCGACGCTGACCGTCGCGGCGCATCGCGCGGGGAGCCACCAGAACAAGGGCTGGGAGGTGTTCACCGACGCCGTGGTCCGCGCGCTTGCCGAGCGCCGCGAGCATCTTGTCTTCATCCTCTGGGGCTCGTATGCGCAGAAGAAGGGCGCATTCATCGACCGCAGCCGCCACTGCGTGATCGCCTCTCCGCATCCTTCGCCGCTTTCCGCGCACCGCGGGTTCTTCGGCTCCAAGCCGTTTTCCCGCGCCAACGAATATCTCGAGTCCACAGGGCTCGCTCCCATCGCATGGTGAAATTCGGCAGCCGGGGCAAGGGGATTGCCTGCATCGTCGCAAGTGCGTTCGGCTTTGCGCTCATGGCGCTTTTCGTCAGGCTTTGCGACGACTTCGGCGGGGAGATAACGTGCTTCCAGAAGAGCTTTTTCCGCAACGTCCTCGCTCTCGCAATCGCCCTCGCCGTCTTCTGCCGCGACAGGCGTCGGTCTCGGGCGGGCGGCGATCCGCGCGGGGCAGCCGTGCTTCCGACAGGCAGGGCGTGGGTTCCGCTCGTCCTCCGCGCTGTCTTCGGCACCGTCGGAATCTTCGCCAACTTCTACGCGCTATCGAGAATACCGATCGGTGAGGGCATGACGCTAAACAAGACGGCGCCTTTCTTCACCGTCCTCTTTTCGTGGATTCTCCTCGGCGAACGCGTCTCGTGGCGGCAGTTTGGGCACCTTCTCCTTGCGTTTGCCGGCGCGGCGCTCGTGATGAAGCCGGGTTTCCGCGGCGGCGGCACATTTGCCGCGGCGATGGCGCTTACGGGGGGCCTGGGCGCGGGGCTGCGTTTTCGTGCGTTGCATCGCTGCCGCTCACGGCAATCGACTTCAGGCCGATGACCATGGCGCAGGTGCTCATACTTGTCGGCGCGGGCGCGGGCGCGGCGCTCGGGCAGTTCGGCGTCACCGCGGCCTACCGCTACGCCGAGCCGCGTTCGATAGCCGTCTACGACTACACGAACGTCATCTTCACCGCGCTCCTCGGCTTCGCGTTCTTCGGACAGGTGCCCGACGCGCTTTCAGTCGTCGGCTTTGCGGTGATCCTCCTCGCGGCGTTCGGCATGAGCCGGAAAGGAAATTCATGAAAGCGATTAAGTGTGCTCTTCTCGCTGCTGTCGCGATGGCCGCCCCTTGTATCCACGCGGAGGAAAGCTCGCCCGTGATGCTGTCGCTCCTGAACCCGGTGCAGTGGCCGTCTTCGCAAAACGACGTCGGCGGATTCCGGCTTTCGCTTGTCTACGGGCAGTGCGACGGCTTCGCAGGGCTCGACGTCGGGCTCGTCGGCTGCGCGACTGGCGATTTCCGCGGGCTCGCGGTAGGCGGCGCGAACATCGTCTCGCGTCGGCTAGTCGGCCTTCAGGTTGGGCTCGTCAACTGGAACTCGAACGGTGACGTGTCCTCGGCTCGTCGCTCGGTGGGCGTTCAGTATGGTCTCCTGAACTATGTTGATTCGCTGCTGGGGCTGCAGGATGGGTGGCTTAACGTCTCGACGGGGGGCATGTCGGGAGTGCAGTGGGGGTTTCTCAACTGCGCCTGCGACGTTTCTGGCGTACAGTGCGGAGCGCTGGTCGTCTTCGGCGTGAACGTCGCCGTCGGAACCGTGAGCGGCTGCCAGGTCGGAATCGTGAACTACGCCGGAAGGATGGAGTCTGGTCTGCAGATAGGCATCGTGAACGTCATTGCCCGCAACGGCTTCCTCCCCGTCCTTCCGATACTGAACGGCGGTTTCTGACTGCGGCGGATTTGCCGCGCTTGATTTCAGCGCCGCTGTTTCGCTATAATATGCCAAACGCCGTTGAAATGAGTGAAGTGAAAGAGAACTTCGAAAAGGATAGCCGAAGCGATGGCATGGCTGTGCGACTCGGGAGGCTCGTGGGCTGGTGAGCGATTTCCTGATGTCTCTTAAGGACGTGTCGCTTGCGTTCGGCGGGCCGAGCGTGCTGAACGGCGTTTCGCTTTCCGTCTCGAAGGGGCTGCGCGCCGCGCTCACGGGCCGCAACGGCGAGGGCAAGTCGACTCTGATGAAGGTCATGGCGGGCCACCTCGAGCCCGACTCGGGCGAGATCGTCCGCGCGCCGGGGCTCAGGATCGCATACGTGTCGCAGGAGGTGCCGGCCGACCGTCCGGGCGACTCCGCCTTCAACGCGCTCTCCGGCGGCCGCCGCCGCAGGAGCATCCTCGAGTCGGCGCTCCTGTCGCGCCCCGACCTCCTGCTCCTCGACGAGCCAACGAACCACCTCGACATGGAGTCCATCGACTGGCTCGAGGGGATGCTGCGCCGCATGCGCGAGATGGCGGTCATCGTGGTCACGCACGACAGGCGCTTCCTGCGGCGCGTCGCGACGAAGATCTTCGACCTCGACCGCGGCGAGCTGTCCGGCTGGGAATGCGACTACCCGACATTCCTCAGGCGCAAGGCCGACCTCCTTGCGGACGAAGCGGTATACTGGGAGAGGAAGTCGAGGAAGCTCGCCCAGGAGGAGGCGTGGATCAGGCGCGGCGTCAAGGCGCGGACGACCCGCAACGAAGGGCGCGTCGCCGCGCTCATGAAGCTGCGCGAGGAATTCGCGGCTCGTCGCACAGCCGTAGGCACCGCGACCATGAAGCTCGACACCGCATCCCCCGGCGGAGTCTGCGTCCTCAAGGCGAAGGGCGTGTCGTTCTCCTACCCCGGCTCGGGGCGCCCCGTGATATCCGGCTTCACTGCGACCGTGCTGCGCGGCGAGCGGATCGGCATCCTCGGCGCGAACGGCGCCGGGAAGACGACGCTCCTCAACCTGCTTACGGGGCGTCTTGAGCCGACGTCCGGCGAGGTGGTGCGCGGGACGGGCGTGGAGCTCTCGTTCTTCGACCAGCTGCGCAGCGAGATGCGCCCAGAGCTCACCGTCGGGGAGAACATCGCCTCGGACCGCGACGAAGTCGTCGTAGGGGGCGTCAGGAAGCACGTCTATTCGTATCTTGCCGACTTCCTCTTCACGCCCGAGCGCGTGCGCACTCCGGTCAAGGCGCTTTCGGGCGGCGAGCGCGCGAGGCTGATGCTCGCTAAGCTCTTCCTCAGCCCGGCGAACCTGCTTGTAATGGACGAGCCCACGAACGACCTCGACGTGGAGACGCTGGAGCTTTTGGAAGAGCAGCTTCTCGCCTATTCTGGGACGCTGCTCCTTGTCAGCCACGACCGCGAATTCCTCAACAACGTGGTGACTTCTACATTCGCGCTCGAGGGCGATGGGACGGTGAGGCAGTTTCCGGGCGGATACGACGACTATGTCCGCCAGCGCGGTGCGCCGCGCGGCGAAGGGAGCCGCGTGGAAGGCGGGGGAGATGCGCCGCCGCGCCGCGCAGAGATGGCTTCGCCGCGCGTGGGGAAGCTCTCCTACAACGAGAAGCGCGAGCTCGAATCGCTGCCCGGCAGGATTGACGCGCTCGAGGGGGAGCTTGCGAAAATACGCGAGGAGCTTTCGGACGGCGCGCTCTACAGGGCCGACCCGGCCCGCGCGAAGTTGCTTGGCGACAGGCTGCCGATCGCCGAGTCCGAGCTTGAGGCCGCCGTAGACCGCTGGGCGGAACTTGCCGAACGCGGCGGCATGTAGTCAACAACAACGAAAAGGAGAATGGCATCATGAAGATGGACATTGCAATGCTTGCGGCCGCGGCCGTATTCGCGGTCGCTGCGACGGGCTGCCGCACCGTTCCGATTACCGGGCGCACGCAGCTAATGCTCTCGTCGGACGCGAGCGAGCGGGAGATGGGGGCCACGGCGTACGGCGAATACAAGGCGCAGACGAAGCCGTCGGCCGACGCGTCGCAGCAGGCGCTCCTCGCGAGGGTCGGCGCGGCGGTCAAGGATGCCGCGGGCGACACGGGCTTTGAATGGGAGTTCACGGTTCTGCAGAGCGACGAGGTGAACGCGTTCTGCCTCCCCGGCGGAAAGGTCGCCGTCTACACCGGCATCATGACGAAGTTCGCCAACGAGGCGGAGCTCGCCTGTGTCGTCGCGCACGAGGTGGGCCACGCAATCGCGCGGCATGGCGGCGAGCGCATGAGCTGGTCTCAGCTGCAGGCGATCGGAACGCTCGGCCTGTCGCTCGTCGGATGCAGCGACCAGGTCCAGCAGGTATACGGAATAGGCACGCAGTACGGCATACTGCTTCCATACAGTCGCAGCCACGAGAGCGAGGCCGACCTCATAGGGCTCTACCTCATGGCGAAGGCGGGATACGACCCGCAGGCGTCCGTCGCCTTCTGGAAGCGCTTCGGAACGGGAAACTCGTCGAAGATCGGCGAGCTCGCGTCGACGCATCCGTGCGACGAGACGCGCGTCAAGAACCTTTCCGAGCACATGGACGAGGCCAAGGCGCTGTACCAGAAGTGCGCGAAGAAGCGGGGGCTGGGCGTCGCCATGTCCAACGGCCGTCCAACCTCGTAATCGCCGCAGCCCTAACTTTACTCGACCCTATTCGCCTGACCCTATTTGGCTCTAATCTGACCCTGTGCCGTGCTGGTTTGCCTGTCAATGTGCGGCCACGGTTCGGGTAACGGTACTCCCTGTGCAGGGCGGGCGATTTGCGCGTCCTTCGACCCGCTCGGCGTATACATATACGCCGTCGGGGTCG
>CACYNF010000150.1 GCA_902775595.1 uncultured bacterium
GGAGGCCGACTGGACGGTAAGCGCCGTGGTAGTCGACGAGCATCTTGTGCTTCGCGCAGGCCACCGCGAACTTTTCGAGGAAGTTCGCGACCTCTGCGTCGGCGCGATCCATGAAGTCTACCTTGAAGCCCTTCGCGCCGAGCTTCGAGAAGTGCTCGGCGACCTTTTCCTCCTCGCCGTAGACCTGGGCCCACGCCATCCAGAGGATGATGCCTACGCCCTTCTTGTTCGCATAGTCAATGAGGTAGGGAACATCAACCTTCGGGCTGTACTCCCAGATGTTGAGCTTGGCGCTCCACCCTTCGTCGAAAATCACGTATTCGACGCCGGTCTTCGCGGCGAAATCGATGAAGCGCACATACGTCTCGGTCGTGCAGCCCTGGGGATCGCCCTTGTTGTCGAAGGCATTCCACCAGTCCCACGCGACCTTGCCGGGCTTCACCCAGGAGAAGTCGGCACCCTTCGCGGCAGGCGTCGCAAGCGCGTAGAAGATGTCCGCCTCGCAGAGCTTGGAAGGCGAGTCGGCGAGCGCAAAGGCGCGCCAGGGGAACGCGCGCGGCGCATCGGCCTTGGCGATGAAGTCTTCCGTTTCCTTGACCTTCACCCAGCGGCCGCCCTTCTTAAGCCCGGCTTCCTTGCCCCAGCCGCCGACGCGCTCGGTCGTCTTCGGATACTTGGCGAAGAGCGACTTGAGCTTCGCGCCGCCCTCGGTCTGCTCGACGTCGCCGAAGTTCCAGATCGGATAATCGTGGAGACCAGCGTCGACGACCGCGACGGTCTTGCCATTGACTCCGGTGGAGTAGACGAACGGGAGATAGATCGCCTTGCCAGCGTCGGTCTTGAGAGTGGAGGAATCAGCAAATTCAGGAATCGTCTCCTCGCAGCCAAGCGAGCCGCGGCCAGTGCGGTTAAACCAGCAGCGAGCGCCCTTGGGGACGGTCAGATCGGCCTTTTCGCAGTTGACTATGCCGGGCTTCTTCGTCTCGAAGCGGTAGGCGACGCCGTCGTTGCGCGCGGCGAGCCTCACGCCCCAGTCGCCGAAGTCGACGAAAGTCTCGCCGGCGGCAAGGCAAACCTTCCCCTTCTTGTACACTGGGAAATCGGCGGAGCCGCCGGACTTCTTCACTGTGACGTCGACGGGCTTCGCGCCGCCTTCCTTGACGCACTTGCCGTCCACCTTGAGCCCTATCTCGGTCTTTGCGACGACAACAGCGCCGTCGCGAAGCACCTCGTAGGCGAGAGGGATGGAATAGAGGCGAATCTCGTTCTTGCCGTCGGGAGAAACGGCCGAGTTCACATCGGGATTGAACGCATGGCTGCACATGCATCCTGCCATAGCCAACGCCGCGACAGAGGCGGCAAAATCAGATGTCTTCATAGATGTTCCTTTCGTGTCAGCTATTATAGCAAAAAACGCCGCGGCCTTGCGCAGAAAATCAGGCCGGCAGGCGCCAGTGCGTCATCTGCAGACGAAATGCGGAAGACGTCCGATCGGAGTCGCGACTTCGATCGTTGCTGGGCCGGCAGTCTCGCTTCCGTCGTCAGCGGTCCATGTCCCGACTGGGATGAACACCTTGCGGGATTTGGCGCCCTTGACCGTCTGCGGCGCGACGAGAAGCTTGGACCCGAGCATGAACTGGTCGGTTATCCTCTCCGCGCCGAGCCCCGGGAACTCGTACTCCATCGCCCTGAGCATCGGCTCGCCCGTCCTGGCGCTGGACTTAGCCGTCTCGAGGATGTAGTCGACGTGCTTCATACGCGTGCGCGCTGCCTCGCGCACGGCATCGAGGTATTCGCCCTTCAGAAGACGCCAGGGCGCGGCGGAGAACTGCATCATCGGCGCGAGCGCGTGCACCTGGGCGCTGCGAACGAAGAGCTCGGGGTCGAACGGCGTCGGCGCGTCGGGCATGAACGCCATCCAGCTGCCGCCGCCGATCATGTCGGGGCAGACGAAGGGATGGCCGAGAAGCCCGCAAGCGATCATGTCGGGCACGAGCTGCTGGACCGCAGGCCAGTCGTGGCCCTTGTCGCACAGGCGCTGCACAAGCGGCTGCCCGCCCATCTTGAAGCACGCGCGGTACTCGTTCAGCGGGAACTCGAGGCCGATCTTCGCATAGGCCTCGCAAAGTTCAGATGGCGACGATTTCACGCATGTCACATACGGCTCGATATACTCGTCCATATCTCCCGCGTCCAGCTTGAACCCGTCGACGCCGTAGTCTGACTGGAGACGCTTGAGCTCGCGGGCGAACCACTTCGCGCCGAGCGGATGGGTGAAGTCGACGAAAGCGCTCGCACCGTTCCACCAATGGACTGTCTTCGCGGTTTCGCGCCCGTGTACGTTCCTCTCGCCAGACATGATAAGCCCGCCCTTCTCGCACTTCCGCCCCGCATCGAGCGAGCCGAAGACCATCTCGCGGTAGCCGGGCGAGTCCATGGACACGAAAGGACAGACCCAGAGCATCACCTTGTAGCCGGCGGCATGCAGCTCGTCGCACATCGCCTTCGGATCGGAAAAGCGGCGGCGGTCGAAGTCCCACACGCCGTAGCCGTGCTGCCAGGTGTCGTCGACCATGATGACGCCGCCCGAGGGGAAACCGTTCGCCGCGATTCCATTCGCGTAGTCGATTATGCCCTGCTGGTTCTGGAAGTAGGTGAGCTCCACCCATGTGTTCCACTGGGGCTTGGCGATCAGCGCGAGGTCCGGAGTCTTCCCGCTCGCGGGGAAGTGCCTGTGCGCCGCGGCGAGAAACGCCGAACGCAGGTCGGAACCTTCTTCCGCAAGCTCGATCGGGGCGTCGCCAGTGAAAGTCATCACGCCATTCGTGAAGACGCAGGCAAACGCCTTTTCGCTCCACACCGAGCGGCCCTTCGTCGACAGCATAAGGGGAGCGGCCTGGTTGCTGTAGTTGTCTTTCCCTATGTCGAAGGAGAAAGACGTGGCGTTGAGCCCGAGCGGCTCCTTCGTGCCGAAAGTCGTAGCCCCTCCCCACCAGCCCTCGCCCGGAAGGACAACCACTTTAAGCACGTCTGCAGGCGCGGCAAGCGCGGCAGCCGCGGCAGCCGCGGCAATCAGGTTCTTCATGTTCATCTCGTTTGCTCCATTTACCTATCCAGGCGGCTATTGTAGCAGACCAGCCGCCGTCAGGCAATTATACAGGCGTATAAAAATACCGCTACATCATCGGGTCCTGCGCAAACTCGGCCTGCTCCGGCGGCGGTTCCGACGTCTTGTAGTTGTCGGTCCCCGTGCGCTCGATCTCGCGGTCGCCGAAGCGCGTGAACTCGCGGTAGAAGTTCACCTTCACCTCGCCCGTCTCGCCGTTGCGGTTTTTCGCGACGTCGATGATGGCGAGCGTCTCGTCTCCGACGTCCTTCGAGGACGCGGTGCGCGACGGACGCCTCAGGAGGAACACCACGTCCGCATCCTGCTCGATCGCACCGGAGTCGCGCAGGTCCGAGAGCTTCGGCTTCTCCTCCTTGTCGCCGCGCTGCTCGTTCGCGCGGGAAAGCTGGGAGAGGACTATCACCGGGATCTTGAGCTCCTTGGCCATCGCCTTTATCTGCTGGGAGATCATCGAGACCTCTATCTGGCGGCTTCCCATGCGCGCCGCCTCGCGGCAGGTGCAGAGCTGCAGGTAGTCGATGACGACGAGCTCGATCCCGTGCTGCTTCTTCGCGCGCCTCGCGCGTGCGCGGAGGTCCATGATGTCGAGCGCCGCGGTGTCGTCCACGTATATGGGCGCGGACTTAAGCTCCTCGGTCGCGATGGAGAGGTTGGAGACGAGCATCTGCTTCTCGCTCTTCGCGCAGAGGCCGCGGTTGAGCCGCCACATGTTCACATGGGCGCGGCCTGCTATCATGCGCCGCGTAAGCGCCTCGATTGGCATTTCGAGCGAGAAGATCATCACCGGGTGGCGCTTTCCGCCGTCGGACTTGACGGGGATGTTGTTCATGTCCATGCCGAGCGCGCAGCTTTCGGCGATGTTCATCGCGCGCGACGTCTTGCCGACCGAGGGGCGCGCGGCGATCACGATCATCTCGGAGTTCTTGAGCCCCTGAAGCTTCTCGTCAAGATGGCTGAGGCCGGTCGCGAGGCCGTCGAGCGACCTTCCGTTCGAGTCGAACATCGCGTCGATGTGCCTGTAGCTCGCGTCGATGGCAGACGCCCAGGGCATAGTCGCGTCACCCCTGACGTCGATTTCCAGAAAAGACTTCTCCGCGTCTCCGAGGACTACGCGAGCGTCGGGGTATTCGCCCTCGTCGTAGCATTTCGCTATCGTGGAGGTCGCGCGGTCTATCAGCGTGCGCCTTAGCTGCTTGCCGACGATGATTCCGATATAGTACTCGGCATGGGCGGTCGTAGGCGTCTGGTCGATAAGCGACTGTATGTACGCAGCCCCACCCACGGCCTCAAGCTGGTTCTCGCGCAGAAGCTCGTCTGTGAGGGTCAGCGCGTCGAGCGGCTTTGACGCGCGGGTCATCGCGACCATCTTGCCGTATATAGCCCTGTTGCGCGGATCGAAAAAAGTCTCGGGAACGACGCCCGCCGACTGGCAGACGTCCATAACGCGTTCTTCGCGGCCCGTCGTGTCGAGCAGGATCGAGCCGAGCACGGCCCTTTCCGCCTCGATGTTGTGCGGGGGTGTCTTCATGTCGTTCATGAAGGCAATTATAGCATATGGCCGAACGGCCGCGGCATTGTCGATGTCGACAGGTGTCTAACAGATATCTACAGGTTGCCGACAGGCGGCAGGGAGCCGGCTTTGCCGAGGATTCCCGCGATGGCAGCGGCAGCGGCGCATATCTGGCCTGGCGTATGGGCGCTCATGAGGGCGACGCGAAGACGCGCCGCTCCGCGGGCAACCGTCGGGTAGCGTATCGCAGGCACGAGAAAGTCGAGTTCCTCAAGTGCCGCGCTCGCCGCAAGCGCTTTTTTCTCATCGCCCACGACGATGGGGACGATCGCCGTCTCTCCGCGAAC
>CACYNF010000151.1 GCA_902775595.1 uncultured bacterium
AATGGTATTGGTAGGTCCAGTAGTCCCACTTGGAGTTGCCATAGCTGCCGTAGCTGCCGCCGGAACCCTTCGATCCGCCGGTGGCGTTCCCGGTGAGCGAACCGAGCAGATAGACCGTGCCGGAAGCCGAACCATTGCCGCCGCCGACACCGTTCGATCCATCGTGGCCATCGTCGCCATCGAGGTCGTCTGCGTCCTGCCAGCCGTGCGATTCGCCGCCCGCGCCGCCCGCGCCACCGTTTCCACCCACGCCACCGAGGGCCGCCGCCGCGCCGCCGCCGCCGTTGCCGCCTGCACCGCCCGCGCCGGCGTAGAAGTCGTCGTCACTCTGTAGCGTCGCGCCGGCGTTGCCGCCGTTGCCGCCGTTTGCGGCATTGCCGCCCGTGACGTTGAGCGTGCCGCCGCCGGTCACGATCAGCGTCGAGCCGTTGTTGAGGCAAATGCCAGCGCCGCCGCTTGTCGTGCCGTTCGCATGACCACCATAGACGTTGAGCGTGATGCCTTGGGGAACGTAGATGACCGTCGTCGCGTTGTCTTCGACATAGAGCGCGCTATTACACGTGCCGATGCGCGAAATCGTTGCGTTCGCCGTCACCTTGTAGATGACGCCGTTCTGGAGCGTCTTGCCCTCGTCGCCCGCGCCGAGCGTGTCGACGTTAGTGAACCCGGCCCGCGCCGCAACCGGCGCGAGCATAAGCGCGGCAACCACCGCAGCTTTTGTGAATATGTTACGTGTCTTCACTATTCATGGCACTTCCATAGGCGATATTATATCAAATTTCAGCGCCGCCGACGAAATGGACGGTCGAGTTCCCGGCGTTGATGCCGATGAAGCGGTTGTAGTCGTCGATCTTGTTGAACGTTATCATCCGCCCGGACTTGGCGAGCTTTTCGTTCACGGCTCGATCGCGGCATTCCCGTTCTGTTTGGCGTCGTGGAACTGGAACGGCGTAGTGCTGACGTAACCATCGGGCCTGACCGTGGCAGTCCACTCGAACGAGAACGGAAGGCTCTTGGGGCTCGAGTAGCGAATCGTCACGTCGCCGGTGTCCGCGTCCTTCGTCAATGTGAAGTCGACCGCGCAGTGTTCGTTGGAGTCGATGCCGTAGGCGGAGAGGCCGGCGTTGAGAATGCCAAGCCCGGACTGCGTCACCATCGTCATCACGCTCGACGCCTGCACGGGATGCGCCTTGCCGCAGAGGCTTTCGATTCTGTCGAGAACGGTCGGTATGTTCGCCTTCCCTTGCTCCATGCCGTTCGTGGCAATCTCGTCTTCTCCCGGGAAGCGGAACTTGAACGCCATGTCGTCCGGCGCCAGAAGCGACTTCTGCGTCTTCATGTCAACATAGTTGCGCGGACGCACGAGGTCGGCTATCACCTGCTTGCGTCCTGCGGCAGTCGTGCCGTCGAACGCCGAGAGTTCCAGCGTGCCTCCGGACACGTACTTGGGCACGGAAGGACGCTTGCCGCCCGTCGCCGCCTCCACGGCCTCGTCAATCGTGCACCCAGTCTCGGTCATCGTGTTCAGCACCTGGATGAACAGCATCTGAGGCTTGCCTTTGGCTTCCAGCGCCTTCATCGCCGCATTGCCGAAGTCGTCGACCAGTTTTGCGACGTCGGCGATCTCGCACGCGCTGTCTTGCGGCAGCTCGGGGAAGCAGAGCCGCACGAGGTTCTTCAGCGTGAGCGTCCCCTGGGCCTCCATCTCGGCAATCTTGTCGAAGTTCCTGAGGACGCGGGCGACGACATGGGTATTGTCAGACGAATGGGTGAGCTCGTTGCGGTCGTGCAAGGACGTGTTGGCTACCGCCGCGCTGTCCGCCAGCGGATAGAACATGTTCACTGCGGTGTAGAACGTCCCGCGCTTTTCCGGCGGAATCTGCGAAACCGTCTGCGTGCAGGCCGAGTTGAGGCCGAGCCCGAAGAACCGCGCGGCGGGATTGTTCTCGAAACCGAACATACGTTCGCCGTCCGTCTCGGACAGGTCGGCGGACGCATCGTGCGCGAGGTGCTCGAAGACGAACTTCTCGACGCTGCGCAGATTGTCAGCCCTGAATATCGCCGTGTCGGCGTTGAGCATCGTCTTGTTCATGTCGTCCGTGCGCTTGCCGAACGCTCCGCCGATTGCCTTGAGGCCGTCCGCAACGCCGTTGAACCAGCCGGTGAAGGTGTCGAGAAGCCGCAGACCGTCCCTGAAGTTCTGGGCGTTCTCCGTGAATCTGCCGCCGTAGTTCATGAGGCGGTTCGCCTTCGTGCCGGGCGTGGAGACTTCCTTGAACGCCTCCGGCGCCGTGCATCCCGCAACCTCGGCGTAGAAGCCCGCGACCCTGTCCATCTTCTCCACTTCGGCCATCGAATAGCCGTCGGAAAGCGCGGCGTCCTTCGCCTGGGCGAACTTCAGCTGCTGCGCGAGTTCCTCGCTCTCGTTGACGATCGCCCTTGTGACGGCCATGATGCGCCGCGCCGTGAGCGGTTTGCCCTTGTCGTAGTCCTTGAGAAGCATCGCGTCCTTGACGCTTTGCGGGATGTTATTCTCGCCGCCGAACATGTCGCGGATCGCCTGCCTGAAGAGCGAGCGAGCGACATTGTTGGCGTCCTTGTTCGCCTCAGAGCGGCCGAAGAACGGTGCGACCTTGTCTCCGGAAGCTGCCGTAATCTTACGCCCGCCAAGCGGGGCCTCGCAAACGTTGTCGCGGGCTATGGCCTTTGTATTGCCCGCATCCATCTGACGCTGGGCGAACTGCACGAACTGCGTGAACTGCGAACTCAACTGAACCGCCATTGTTTTTTCTCCTTGTTTTTGTGTTTGTGCATAAGGTTTCGTTGCCCTGTCTACACGCGAAAGTCCGAAAGGTTACCGGCGTCATCTGCGCCAGGCGACGATAATATGCATTTTACCATAAGAAGGGATTGAAAGGCAACGGAAACCGCCAACGCAAATGGCACATTCTGGCGGAATATGCCATTTGCGTTGGCGGTTTTGGAGTTTCGTAGGGTGGAGGCATTTCAGATGTATTCTCCAAAACTCCGAAACTCCCCGCAGCGAAAGCAATATAGAAAACCTACTCCTCCAGCCTCACCCTGAAGAAGTTCGCCGACTTGCCCGCGGGGAGGTCCCAGTCGTTGCCGTTCTGCTGGAGCGTCACAGGCGAGGCCCAGTCGCCGACCGACTCCGAGCCGACGACCTCTGCCGTGAAGTCGGTGTGCCCTTCAACGACCGGCGCAGTCGTGATGACGGGCTTTCCGTTCGCGTCGAACGAAATCGTCATCAGCGGCGCATTTGTCGCCGCGTCGCCAAAGGCGTAGATGAAGGCGTTCGCGACCTTGTCGTCCAGCCCGTATCCGCCCATTGCAGCCGCAGTCCCCTTCCCGGCGAGTCCGACCGAGACGGCCCATGCGCCATATCCGCTCTCCGCGCCGCCGGTGTATTGAACCTTCTCTGCGGCGATCGTCGCCCAGTTGCCGGTCGCGCCGTTCTCGATGCCGTAGCCCGTGCCGTCGAAAGGCACCGTGAAGACGAGCCCTGCGGAGGTGCCGCTAAAGGCCCAGTCGCCGAGGGTGGGCGCCGTTTCGCCCTGGAAGACGATGTTCGTGAGCGACGTGGTGCCCTGGAAAGAGTTGTTGCCGATCGTCTCGACACTCTCCGGCAGGACGAGTTCCCCGAGCGCCGAGCAGTTGTAGAACGCCCGGCCGCCGACCTCGACGAGTCCCGCGCCGAAGACGATGTTGGTCAGCGACGAGCAGCCCAAAAACGCGCCTTCGTTGCTCGACGATGTCCCCTCGATTCTCGCGACGCCGTTCAGGACAACGCTCCCCGCTTTCGTGTTCTTGAAGGCGTTGCAGTCGATTACGGTCGCGCCCGAGCCGTTCACCGTCACGGTGAAAGCGTTCGTGCTGGCGACCGGCATGAAGAACTTCGTCACCTCGGCGATTCCGCTTCCGATCGTCAAGTCCGTCAGCGACGTGCAGCCCGAGAAGATGGCGTTACTGTCATTCTCGTTGCCGGTGGCGACGAGCGAATCAGGGAGCGTCATCTCCGTCAGCGACGTGCAGTTGTTGAAGGCGTAGACACCGATGGTGCGAAGCCCCTCGTTCAGGGTCGCCGTCCTCAGCGATGTGCAGCCGCTGAACGCGGAGGACCCGAGGTTGGTGACGGTGTTCGGGAGCGCGACCGACCTGAGCGCGCTGCATCTCCTAAAGGCCTGACCGCCGATCTCGGCGAGTCCGTCGCCGAAGACGACCTCCGTAAGCGACGTGCAGTCGCAGAACGCGCCTTCGTCGCTCGACGTTGTCCCCTCGATGCTCGCGACGCCGTTCAGGACGACGCTCCCCGCCTTCGTGCCCTTGAAGGCGTCGCAGGCGATCACGGTCGCGCCCGAGCCGTTCACCGTCACGGTGAAAGCATTGGTGCTGTCGAACGGCAAATGGAACTTCTTCACAACAGGAATCCCGCTCCCGATCACGAGATTCGTCATAGACGTGCAGCCCGCGAAATAGCCGTCGGAATAGCTGTAAAAGGCGTAGTTTTCCGTCTCGCGGAGCGAATCCGGCAACGTCGCCTCGCCGAGCAACGTGCAGTTGGCGAAGCTATTAAGCCCCATCGACCGCAACCCCTCGGGAAGCGTCGCCGATTTGAGCGCCGCGCAACCGCTGAAGGCGTAGCTGCCGATGTTCGTGACGGTACTGGGAATCGCGAACGACGCGAGCGCGGCACATTTCTGGAAGGCGCGATTGCCGATGTTCCGAAGCGGCGAGTCGATCAGCGTCACCTGCTCGAGTTTCGTGCAACCGTTGAACGCGCCGGTGTTCCAAGAGCTCCCGTTCTCGATTTCCGCAACGCCCTGGAGCGTGGCCACCTGGATGGACGCCAGCTCGTAGAATGCGGAATCGCCGAGCGTCATCGCGCCGTTACCGCGCACCACGACGTTCGTGAGCGCCGGAACCGCACCCA
>CACYNF010000152.1 GCA_902775595.1 uncultured bacterium
GGCGACAGATGCATCATACCACATCTCGGCGAAAGAAAAGTGAATTGAAAGTGAATTCGTTCGGAGGTCGCCGACAGGCAAAAGGACGGCAAGGAGGCCGGAATCGGGGGTGTCGGCTAGGCCAACGCCAGGAAAGCACTGAAAAATAAGGCTTTCGCGGGGTCTGTCCCCGCCGAGATCGATTGATCCGACAGTTCTCGTTACTTAAGATATTTCCTGATGTTATCGAAAAGCCAAGGAACAGTCGCCAACTTTCGATATAGTATCTGACAGTGCGGCGCCTGCTCAATCCTGGCGGCATACGGAACATTCGCGGCGGCAAGACGGTTCGTAAGCACATCGTAGTTCTGAACCGCGACAATTCCATCTGTACCAACCGACTTGGGCGGGGTCACCCCGGAATCCATCATCTTCCAGAGATCCGAATATGGGCGCTTCTTTCCTGCGGCATAAGTAAACTTTTTCGATGTCGGAACAACCCCTGTATCCCCATAGACGCAGATCGTCGGCGGGCAGTTCGCCGAAACGAGGTTGATGGGCGAGTAGCGCGCGATCTCCTTGACGAGTTTCGAAAAGTCGCCATATTTGCGCCCAAGCCCAGAGAGGACGCCGAAGTTCGCCGTCCACGTCGGGAAGTCGCCTTTGTTAGCGTTCATCCCAGTCACTCCAAACTCGGGGCTGGAGATGTCGCTTGGGCCACAGTCGCTGAACACACAGGCTACCGGCACGTCATGCTTGAGACCAAGGTCGAGCACTGACGGATTCGCGCCATCGTAGGCATAGAGAAGCGCAAGGTGCCCGCCCGCCGAGCTGCCGCCGATTGCGAATTTCGAAATCTTGATCCCCGCCGCCGCCGCGACCTGCGGAATGTGCGACACCATCGCGTCGATGTCCCTCAGCATGTCTGCAAAGGCGTGGTCCCCGCCACGGTCGTTGTTGCACAAGGCGTAGTTCATCGACGCAACGACGAATCCGTTTTTAGCCATCGCCACAAAAAGCGGCATAGGCCAGTTCTTGTTTCCGCCGATCCACGCTCCGCCGTGGACATAGAGGAGGAACGGCGCGTCTTCGGGGATCTTGCCGATCTCCGCTGGCAGATAGAGGTCGTATGTCTGTGCAACGTCGGGATGCGCCGCGCCCTTGCCCAGCTGCCGCGGGCCGTAGGCGATATCTTTGCATACGAGCGAATTCCCTCCATGCGGCATCTTCACCGGCTTGAGCGTCAGCTGTGGCTCAGCGGCAGCCGGCAGCGCGAAGCAGGCGAAACACGCAAGGCGACACGTCGTTTTCAACAATCTCTCGCATAGTTTTCTCATGATATGGTATTATATCATATCACAACCCCCAGGACATGCCTGTGGGGACAGACCCCGAGAAACGCTGAAAAATCGGGCTTTCGTGGGGCCTGTCCCCGTCCGTGGGGCCTGTCCCCGTCAAGATCCACCGAGGGTGTGTTTTAACTCAGCTGTCAGCCCGCCATGTCCTCGAGAATGGAGGCGACGGGGAACGCCGGATTGTAGTGGCGCTGGATGAACATCGCGTTGCGCTCGGCGTAGAGGCGCTCGGCGAGCGAGTCCGCGAGCGGAATGAGGAACCGCTCGTGCTCGCAGAAGAACGGCGGCACCTCGTCGAGCGAGCCCGTCGTCGAGAAGTTGAGGCATCCGCACCGGTTGTTGCATCGCCCGAGAAGCGCACAGCCCGCGCACGACGGCTTCGCGCGCTCGTTGCGCTCGAAGACGCATCCGCGCCGCGTCTCGTCAAGCCCCTCGCCGACGCGTCCAATAGCATATTCAGGATGGCCTACGAACTGTACGCACGGATAGTACGTCCCGTCCGGCGAAACCGATACCTGGCGGCGTCCAAGCTGGCACGACGCGCCGCGTCCTGGCCAAATGCGCGTCGCGATGCGCTTGTCGAACGCGGCGAAGTAGACCTTCTCCTCGCGGCGGTATGCGTCTAGATACCACTCCGCAAGCTCCTTGTACGAACGCCTGAGGGCACGCCAGGCGGACGCGTCCCAGTCCGCCTGGAAGTTCACGCTGGAAATAAGGTACGACGCGCCGAGCGCGCGCAGGTAGCGGACGTTCCCGGCGAAGTCCGTGGCCGTGTCGGGATTCACCGTCATCATCACCGGCGCGTAAGGCTGAGCCGCCAGCACGGCCTTCAGCCGCGGCAGAAGCGCCGCGGACGAGCCTTCGCCGGACGCCGCCACGCGGTGTGCGTCCTGCGTCTTCGGCGCTCCGTCGCAGCTCACCGCCACATGCAGACGCACGGCCTCGGCACGCACCAGGAACGCATCCGTCACGAGCGTTCCGTTCGTCGTCACCTTGTAGTGGAAGCGGTGCGGTGCGCGGCGTTCGCATGCGTCAATCACGTCGAAGATGAGGTCTTCGCGCAGAAGCGGCTCCCCGCCAAAGAAGATGATCCCCGGGTTCTCCTCGCCGCGCGTGCACTCGTCTACCGCCGCGAGAGCGGTCTCGAGCGTCATGTCGCTCGTCCCGTGCCTCGCGTAGCAGTACCGGCACGCGAGGTTGCAGCGGTCAGTTAGATGAAGCGTCAGGTGCATTGGCAAGATGCCTGAAGAAAGCCTCGATCTGCGCGACGAGCTTCTTGCCCGCCAGCTCACGCCCGCGCTTCTCCGTCAGCTCGTATTTCGCGCTCCAATCAAGTCCGGGGTCTGCATCTTGGTATATCTTCTCCATTTCGCTTATCGGAACGCTCGCCATCGGATCGTAGAAAACGCCGATCTTGACGGGGGGTCCCTCCTTCCGCGCACTGAAGCCTTTGACGGCCAGTTCTGCGGCCCTGCGGATATCGCAACCGCTCACCGAACTCCAGACGCCGGCCTCCTCCCTGGGATCGCGCACCCAGACACGCTCGTCGGCACGGGAGATGTATTCCACCATGATCTTCCCGTCCTTCGTGCCAAGGTCGAGCATCCACCTGCGCTTCTTGCGCCGCACCTCGTCGCCCTGCGCTCTGCGCCGGATGATGTTCGCGACAAGGTTTCTGTCCTCGCGGCTCCGCTCCAGCTTGCTGACCGGCGCCTCCACGCCGTCGAGCTCCGGCGCATCGACAAGCTCGATGCCGCGCTTCGCGAACTCGCGCTCGATGATCTCCAGCGCCTCCGCCTCGGGAAGCATGACCGGCGGATTCATCGCGACGCATCCGAACGCGCCGAATCCGTCGCCGGCCAGCGCCGCAGGTGGCAACGGACACACGTCCGTCGCTGGCGCTTCCCGCTTCTCGTCATTCCTTGCCGCCGCATCCGGCGCGACAGCCGTCGGCAGCGCCGTTTTCGGAGACGGTTCGGCCGCCGCGTCGAGCGCAAGCGACTTGAGGCTCATCGCCGCCGCGCCGAGCGTCGACGCAAGCGCGCGGATTCCGCGCCAGCGCGTCGGCACGCGGGCGAAATCGGGCATACCGATCTCGTGGATCGTCGGATAGCGCGGTGCGCTATAGCTCCTCTTCGGCGTCACTGTCGCTTTCATCGGCTTTCCTCCTCTTTTCAAGCTCTTCTTTCCGCGCCAGCTCCTTCTTCTCCCATGTCGCGAAGTCGGGATATTCGGCGGCGATCTTCGCAAGCCGCTTCCTGATGCCGGACAGCGCCGCGTCTCCGCTTTCCTTTATCGCAAAGAGCGCGGAGGCGATGCGCTCGGATTCCTTCGCGAAGCCCGACTGCCGGGCATGAAGCGCAAACGCCAGAATGTCCGCCGCGCAGTCTTCGTCCAGCGTCGCCTTGATCTCCGCGGCGTCCTCCACATAGGTGCGGACAAGCACCACGTCGCGCGCGAGCCGCGCCTTGCAGTACGAGACCGTGCGGACGCCGTTCGTTTCCGGTGGTTCAAGCCGAGCCTCCCACCAGACGCAGCCGTAGGCCAGGAACTTCGCGTTCGCGGTGCCGTCCTTCGGCAGAGCGATCCATCCGTCGCCGCTCAGTCTTTCGTCCAGATCCAGTCCGCTCATCTTTCTGTGTTCATCCGTCCAAGAAGCGCCCGAATCCGCCGGATGCGGACTCACCTGCGCATACGTCGCCCCGGCGACATCCGCAAATCCGATTGAAGACAGCTCTTTCGTGAGCGTATCAAGATCTGGGCTGGTCCCCGCCGCAACGGTCTCGGCCTCCTTGGTGCGCACGAATCCGTCTTCCTCGCCAAGGGACCTTATGGTCACGGCAGATTCCGCAAACCAGGCGTTGCGCCAATAGTCGAAGTTGGACCCTTCGTCTCCATACACCGTAATCTTTACGGATGGCCCATAGTCGGGGAAGATTCCGTAAAGACCCTCGATTAGGTTTGTCGTCGACGCGAACAGCGCCAGTTCGCGATCGCCATACTGCAATGCAACGAGGCTGCCGCTGATGCCGTCTTTCAGTCCACGCCAGTTGGTATACTCACGCACATCTTCGGGGATCAACCCCATTACAGTCAGAAAAGGCGACTCGCAGTCGAAATCTCTTCTGATGATTCTTAGTCCGTCCTTCGAATAGGGCGGATACGGAAACACGGGTTCGAAGCGGTTGATCTTCAGCTTGCCGTCCACGCGGGCAAGCCCGACTTCAAGCGTCATCCCGCGGAAGAACAGCCAATCCCCCGTTGCCGAAGCGTTCACCGCGTCGTGAACCGCGGAAAAGCAGAACCTGCGAAACGGACACTTCCCACGCCGGACCTCCCTGACGCGCATGTCGACGTTGTAAGTGGCGCACACAGAATGCTCGAAGCAGGCATCCTCCTCGCCGGGGAGTCCATGTTCCGGCTCGACATGGGCCAGATTCGCGAGCGACGCAAGATCGACAATCTCGACATCCGCCACGACAACGACCTCTTCGGCGTTGGTCGGCGCTCCGGCGGCCAGTTCA
>CACYNF010000153.1 GCA_902775595.1 uncultured bacterium
AGATACGCTACCCATATTTTGAGCTGAATGATCTGGAGCGCGCGCATCACTACAAGGAGTGGGGAACGCGGTCACCCGTGCGATGCTGAAAGGAATCTGAAGGAGAATTGTGAAATGTTTCCACTGCTGAAATACACGGCCGAGGAGGTCGATGAATACTATGCGAAGGTGACGCCGGAAATGGTGAGGGCCTCGCTTGCGAAGGACCGCCACGACTGGTTCGACCTGCTGAACCTCGTCTCTCCGGCGGCGTATCCGTTCATGGACGAGATGCGCCGCAAGGCCCGCCTCGCGCGGATCAAGTACTACGGCAAGACGGTGAGCGTATACGCCCCGCTCTACATCGGCAACACGTGCGTCAACCACTGCCGGTACTGCGACTTCCGCCGCGAGCACACGGGCACCGTGAGACGTAACCTGACGCTGGACGAGATCCGCATCGAGGCGGAGGCGATTCGCGCGAGCGGAATCGACAACCTCCTCATAGTCGCGGGAGAGGACCCGAAGGTCAATTCCGTCGAGCACTTCTGCGACGTCGCGCGGCTTTTGAAGCCGATGTTCTCGAACCTCTCCCTTGAAGTCGCGCCGCAGAGCGAGGAAGGCTACCGCGCGATGTTCGAGGCGGGTTTCGAGTCGCTTACGTGCTTCCAGGAGACGTACGACCAGGAGCAGTACAAGTACTTCCATCCGGCGGGGCCGAAGTCTAACTACGAGTGGCGTCTCTGGACGCAGCTCCGCGCCGGGAAGGCGGGCTTCCGCATCCTCGGCTGCGCGTTCCTCCTCGGCCTCACGCCGTGGCGCCGCGAGGCCGCCTCGCTCGCCGCGCATGCGCTCTACCTCATGAAGGAGTGCTACGAGTCGAAGGTGCAGTTCGCGTTCCCGCGCTTCTGCCGGGTCGAGGGCGGTTTCGTTCCGCCGTGCGAAGTAGACGAGCGCGACGTCGATCTCATGATGCTCGCGTTCCGCATTGTCTTCCCGCAGTGCTGCATGACGGTCTCGACGCGCGAGGCGCCGAAGTTCCGCGACTACATCGTGCAGGTCGCGGCGGACAACATGAGTGCGGGCTCGCGCGTGACGCCCGGCGGATACGCCGTCCTCGAGAAGGAGCACGCGGCGGACGTCGCGCAGTTCACCCTAACCGACCGTCGCCCGCCGAAGGAAGTCTACGAGGCGATCAAGGCGAACGGCCAGGAAGTCGTCTTCAAGAACTGGGACAACAGGATATAGTTGAAAGTTCGAAGTTGAAAGTTTAAAGGAGAAAAGCATGACGCAGTTGGAAGCGGCCCGCAAGGGCATTGTGACGGAAGCGATGAAGGTCGTCGCGAAGGACGAGGGACTTGACGCGGAGAAGGTGCGCGCCGCGGTGGCGACGGGCGAGGCGGTGATCCCGCTCAACCCCGCCCACAAAAACTGCCAGCCCGTCGGCGTAGGCAGGATGTTCACGACGAAGATCAACGCGAACCTCGGACGCAGCGTGACGCATTCCGGAAAGGGCGACGAACTCGAGAAACTGCAGGTTGCGCTCGACGCAGGCGCGGACTTCGTGATGGACCTCTCCGTCGCGTCGACCGAGGACGAAATCGCGTCCATCCGCCAGGGAATGCTCGACGCGAGCCCGAAGCCGCTCGGCACCGTGCCGATCTACGAGACGATCTCGCTTCTCGGCGACATCCCGAAGATGGACCCGAAGTTCCTTATCGGCGTAATTCGCCGCCAGGCCGAGCAGGGCGTCGACTTCATGACGCTCCACGCTGGGCTTCTCCTCAGGCACATCCCGAACGCGATGAAGCGCAAGATGGGAATCGTCTCCCGCGGCGGCGCGATCATGGCGGAGTGGATGATGGAGAACAAGGCGGAGAATCCGCTCTACACGCACTGGGACGAAGTGATGGACATCCTCGCGGAGCACGACGTAACCGTGTCGCTCGGCGACGGACTTAGGCCCGGCTGCCTTGCGGACGCCTCTGACGCCGCGCAGTTCGGCGAGCTGGACGTCCTCGGCGAGCTCGTGGAGCGCTGCCGCGCGCGCGGCGTGCAGACGATGGTGGAAGGTCCGGGGCACGTTCCCTTCGACCAGATCCGGATGAACATGGAGCGTCAGCAGGAGATCTGCAAGAAGGCGCCGTTCTATGTACTCGGTCCGGTGACGACCGACATCGCGCCCGGCTACGACCACATCGTTTCCGCAATCGGCGCGACTGCGGCCGCGACCTACGGCGCGTCGCTCCTCTGCTACGTAACGCCCGCGGAGCATCTCGGGCTTCCCGACGCAGAGGAAGTGCACCAGGGCTGCATCGCCTACAAGATCGCCGCGCACGCAGGCGACGTCGCGCGCCATCTCCTGGGTGCGCGAGACCGCGACGACGCGATGGCGGATGCGCGCGCGAAGTTCGACTGGGACCGACAGTTTGCGCTCTGCCTCGACCCGAAGCGGGCGAGGGAGCGTTGGCTCAGGACGCGCGCGTTCACGGACGAGGCGCACTCTGACGACCACTGCTCGATGTGCGGCAAGCAGTTCTGCGCGGTGCGCACCTCGCGGCGCATAAAGAAGCTTGCGGAGTCGCTTTGAGAGGCTACCACGAGCGTCGGGAATTTGGTATAATAATATTCCGTTCAAGGACAGCAATCTTTACGAAAGTCGAACGGCGATGTGGAATTATTCTGAGAAGATGATGGACCACTTCCGGAACCCCCGGAACGTGGGCAAGATCGAGAATCCCGACGGAACGGCGACAGTTGGGTCGCTTGCATGCGGAGACGCCCTCCAGTTCCAGTTCAAGCTCGGGCCCGACGGGAAGATCGCGGAGGCGAAGTTCCAGACATTCGGGTGCGCGAGCGCGATTGCAAGCTCGTCGGCGCTCACAGAGATGGTGATCGGAAAGACGCTCGACGAGGCGAAGAAGATCACGAACCAGCAGATAGCCGACTACCTTGGCGGGCTCCCTCCGCAGAAGATGCACTGTTCCGTGATGGGTCGCGAGGCGATGGAGGCGGCGATAAAGAACTTTGAGACCGGCAAGAACACAGACCGCAACCTCGAGGATACGGTTCTCTGCACCTGCTACAACGTCTCGGAGAACGAGGTGAGGCGCGTCATAACCGAAAACCAGCTTACGACCGTGGAAGAGGTCACCAACTACACGAAGGCGGGCGGAGGCTGCGGCCGGTGCAAGGGCAAGATCCAGGCGATTCTCGACGAAATCCACGGAGGCGCAAAGTGAAGATCGGCTTCGACAACGACAAGTACCTGAAAGAGCAGTCCGAGGAGATCCGCCGCCGCGCCGGGAAGTACGGCCGCCTCTACCTCGAGTTCGGCGGGAAGCTCATGAACGACTTCCACGCCGCGAGGTGCCTCCCCGGGTACCACCCCAACGTGAAGCTCAGGCTTCTCCAGTCGCTCAAGGACCAGGCCGAGGTGATACTCTGCATCTATGCTGGCGACATCGAGCGCAAGAAGATGCGCGCGGACTTCGGCATCTCCTACGCCGACGACGCGCTCAAGCTCATAGACGACCTCTCCGCGCTCGGGCTTGTGGTGCGCGGCGTCGTCGTGACGCGCTATGAAGGGCAGCTCGCGGCCCAGCAGTTCGGCCAGAAGCTCGAGTCGCGCGGCGTCAAGTGCTACTTCCACGGCAAGACGCTCGGCTATCCCGCCGATGTCGACACGGTCGTGTCGGACCAGGGGTACGGAAAGAATCCGTTCATCCCTGTAGAGCGCTCCATCGTCGTCGTGACGGCTCCAGGGCCGGGCTCTGGCAAGTTCGCAACGTGTCTCAACCAGATCTATCACGAATACCGCCAAGGGCGGCTCGCCGGGTACTCGAAGTTCGAGAGCTTCCCGGTCTGGAACCTCCCGCTCCACCATCCGCTCAACATCGCATACGAGGCGGCGACGATCGACCTCAAGGACAAGAACATGATTGATCCGTACCACCTCGCCGCGTACGGAAAGACAGCCGTCAACTACAACCGCGACGTCGACGCGTATCCGCTTCTCAAGGCGATATGGGAGAAGATGACGAACGGCGAATGCCCGTACAAGTCGCCGACCGATATGGGCGTTAACCGCATCGGCTTCGGCATAGTCGACGACGCTGTCGTCCAGGAGGCGTCTAAGCAGGAGGTCATCCGCCGCTACATGCGCTACCAGTGCCTCTACGTCGAGGGCGCGACTGACGTCGATTCGCTCGAGCGCGCGAAAATGCTGATGGACTCCCTCGGCCTCAAGACCGAGAACAGGCTTGTCGCGCTCGCCGCGCGCGGCGCGGCCGAGACGGCGAGACAGCAGGGCAAGGGCAAGGCCGGCGGGCAGATAGTTTCGGCGGCTGCGCTGCAGCTTCACACAGGCGAGATAGTCACAGGACGCAACTCCGACGAGCTGCACGCCTGCTCGGCCGTGATCCTCAACGCCGTCAAGAAGCTCGCGGGAATCCCCGACAGGCTGCCGCTTCTCGCGCCGACGATTCTCCAGTCGATTTCGCACATGAAGCACGACATCCTGAAGGGCGGCTACACGTCCCTGAACCTCGACGAGGCCCTTATTGCGCTTGCGATATCCGCGACGACCAACCCCGCCGCGCAGCTCGCCATGGAAAAGCTAGGCGAGCTTGCCACGTGCGAGGTCCATATGACGCACATGGTGA
>CACYNF010000154.1:0-4446 GCA_902775595.1 uncultured bacterium
GGCCGACGGCTACATTCGCTCAAAAAGCGATTATGTTGTCGCAAACGGCATCACTTCAACAAATATGTTCGGAGCGCGAAAGAGCAATCTTCGAAAGCTCTACTCGCCGTTCCTTGAGGGCAACGAACTCGTGCAGTACGCAAAACTTATGCGCGAATGGAACGAAGCGGGATTTTGGGTCAAGGACGTTTTGGACCGGAACCGCCTTGTCGACAACCGCACTGACTTCACGGTCGGTCTCACGGGTGTTGAGCAGCACCACAGCCAGACTTGGTACAGCAATGTTTATATGAGGGTCAAGAACAACATTCCGGGAGCAGATTCGGGCTTCTTCTGGTTCGGAGAGGAATCGCAGAACATTGTCGCCGACACAATCACTCACGGAGCAATGGCGATTTCGGCGGCTTCGACGATTTATTCGGCGGTGCTCGCTCGCACCGCGCGGCCGACCCGAATGCACCTGTTCGCGGCGACGACATGACTTTCCGCCTCGATGTCGATTTCGACGAGGCGCTTTTCGGCTCGACGCGCACGATCGACATCACGCTCCCCGAGCAGTGCGATGCCTGCCATGGCACGGGCGCGGAGAAGGGCGCGAGGCGCACGACGTGCAAGACGTGCGGCGGCAGAGGCGTGGTAATCGGCGGCTCCGGTTTCTTCCAGGTGCGCCAGACGTGCCCCACGTGCGGCGGCGAAGGCTCCGTCATCGAAAAGCCGTGCAAGAAGTGCCGCGGAACTGGTCATGTCACGAACAGGCGGCAGATTGCGCTCAAGATTCCCGCCGGCATCGACAACGGCTCGCGCCTCCGTCTCGCCGGCAAGGGCGGCGGCGGGCTTCGCGGCGGCGAGAACGGCGATCTCTACGTTCACATCGGAATCAGGGAGAGCGATATCTTCGAGCGCGACGGGCTCGACCTCGGCGTGGACATTCCGGTGTCGCCCGTCCTCGCGGCTCTCGGCGGGACGGTCGACGTTCCGACGCCCCAGGGCACGGCACAGCTCAACCTCCCCGCTGGCACGCCTAACGGCAAGGTGTTCCGTCTGCGCGGCAAGGGCGTTCCGTCGCTGCGCGGCGGCTCTCCTGGCGACCTCCATGCGCACATCGTCTTTGAAGTGCCGGCGAATCTTGACCGCAAACAGCGCGCCGCGCTCGAGGAGTTCCAGAAGCTTTCGACGCCGGGCAACTTCCCCGAGGCGCAGTCCCTCGCCAACAAGACGAGGATTTTCTTCGCTCACCGGGACAAGCTTCGTCAAGGCGACTGATTTCGCACCTGTGGTGGAATGGCAGACACGGTGGATTTAGGTTCCACTGCGAAAGCGTGGGGGTTCGAGTCCCTCCAGGTGCACCACATGCCGCCGAGTGCGGCATTTTTTGGTATAATATACAACTTCAAGGAAGGAAACGCAGGTAAACGACATGGCAGAGATTACTTTGGAGCAACGTCGGCACAGCGCGGCCCATCTGATGGCACGCGCGGTAATGAACCTTTTTGAGGACGTCCAGGTTGACATCGGCCCGGCTACGGACGAGGGCTTCTACTATGACTTCGACCTTCCGCACCGCCTTTCGCCCGAGGATTTCCCGAAGATCGAGTCCGAGATCGCGCGCCTGATCGCGCTCGACGAGCCGTTCGTCAGGAAGGAAGTGACGGCGGACGAGGCGAAGAAGCTCCTCGCCGGTCAGAAGTACAAGCTTGAGCGCCTTGCGGACGTCGTCGCGGATGGCGTCGCGATCTCGACCTACGCGGTGGGCGACTATGTCGAGATGTGCCGCGGCCCCCATGTCGAGCACTCGAAGCAGATCGGCGTCGTGAAGCTCACGCGCGTCGCGGGAAGCTACTACCGCGGCGACGAGAAGAACAAGATGCTCCAGCGCATCTACGGCATCGTCGCGAAGGACCAGGCGGAGCTCGACGAGATCGTCGCGCGCGCAGAGGAGGCGAAGAGGCGCGACCACAGGCGGCTCGGCACCGAGCTCGATCTCTTCCACCTCGACCCCGAGGATCCGGGCCAGATATTCTGGCATCCGCGCGGCTGGTCGATCTACGTCACGCTCCAGGACTACATGCGCCGCAAGCTCGTCAAGGACGGCTACCGCGAGGTCAACACGCCTGCGATCATGCCGCGCTCGCTTTGGGAAAGGAGCGGCCACTGGGCGCACTACCAGCAGAACATGTTCATCACCGAGAGCGAAAAGCGCCTCTTCGCCGTGAAGCCCATGAACTGCCCGGGCGCAATCGAGATCTTCAAGAGCCGCACGAGGAGCTACAAGGACCTTCCCCTCCGCCTCGCCGAGTTCGGCCACTGCGCGCGCAACGAGCCGAGCGGGACTCTCCACGGCATCATGCGCGTCCGCGGCTTCGTGCAGGACGACGCGCACATCCTCTGCACCGAGGAGCAGATCGAGGAGGAAGTTGCGAAGTTCTGCCGTCTTCTGAAGGACGTCTATTCCGACTTCGGCTTCGACAAGAACCTTCTCATCAAGCTCTCGACGATGCCCGAGGACCACGTCGGCGACGAGGCCACCTGGCAGCACGCAGAATCGGCGCTCGCGGCTGCTTGCAAGGCGGCTGGCATGGACTACGAGATACAGCCCGGCGAGGGCGCATTCTATGGCCCGAAGCTCGAGTTCACGCTTGTCGACGCGCTTGCCCGCCAGTGGCAGTGCGGCACGATCCAGCTCGACTACCAGCTTCCGAGCGCGGAACGCCTCAACGCCGAGTACATCGGCGCAGACGGCAAGAAGCACCACCCGGTGATGCTCCACCGCGCCGTCCTCGGCTCTCTCGAGCGCTTCATCGGCATTCTCATCGAGCACTACGCCGGCGCGTTCCCCGTGTGGCTCGCCCCGGAGCAGGTTCGCATACTCCCGATTTCCGACAAGGCGCTTCAATACGCTGAGAAGGTGCGCGGCGCACTTGCCGCGGAAGGCGTGCGCGTGGAAGTCGACGATTCCGCCGAGAAGCTCGGCGCGAAGATACGCGAGGCGTCGGCGTGGAAGGTTCCCTACAAGCTCGTGGTGGGACCGCGCGACGAGGCTGCGGGAACGGTTTCCGTCCGCAAGAGCGGCGAGGGCGATCTCGGCGCGATGTCGCTCGACGATTTCGTCGCTAAGATCCGCGGCGAGCTGGAGCCCTGAACGGAGAAGGGAGATACGCCATGCTGACTTGGATGGATTCGCTTAAGGGCCGTTCTATGATGCGTCTCGCGTCGTTCACCGACGAGGAGATGCTGAACTTGATAGACCTCGCAGCCCAGCTTAAGGCTCGGCGTGCGGCCGGAGTCAGGGGCAACCTGCTCCACAGGAAGAACATCGCGCTCATCTTCGAGAAGAGCTCGACGAGGACGCGCAATTCCACGCTGATCGCCGTCAGGGACGAAGGCGGCAACGGAGAGTACCTTACGCGCCCCGACATCCACTTCGGCAAGAAGGAGTCCGTGAAGGACACGGCGCGTGTACTTGGGCGCATCTACGACGGCATCCTCTTCCGCGGCTTCAAGCAGGCCGACTGCGAGGACCTCGCGAAGTACTCGGGAGTTCCAGTGTGGAACGGGCTTACCGACGACTACCATCCGACGCAGATATTCGCCGACCTTCTGACCGTCCGCGAGACATTTGGCTCGCTTGACTCCAACACCTGCATCGCCTACGTCGGCGACGGGCGCAACAACGTCGCGAATTCGCTCATGATGGGCTGCGCGAAGTGCGGCGTCAGGTACGTCTGCTGCTGCCCCGACGAGCTGAGACCCGACGAAAAGGTGCTTGCCGAGGCCGAGGAAGTCGCGAAGCGCAACGGCGTCGACATTCGCGTGTTCAACGACCCTAAGGCGGGCGTTAAGGGCGCGAACGTCCTCTATACCGACGTGTGGGTTTCGATGGGCGAAGAGGCGAAGACGGCCGAGCGCATCAAGATGCTCCGCCCCTACCAGATCAACATGGATCTCATGAAGGCGACGGGCAACCTCGATGGGCGGCTCATGTTCCTCCACTGCCTTCCCGCGTTCCACGACTTCAACACCGAGGTCACGAAGGACTGCGGTGCCCTGGAAGTCACCGACGAGGTCTTCGAGTCAAAGTACTCCAAGGTCTTCGACGAGTCCGAGAACCGCATGCACACGATCAAGGCGCTTCTCGTCTCGGCTCTCTGCGACCGCGCGTCGCTCTGACGCCCGCCGACGTCTCGTCAGCTCGCTTCTGACCCTATTTGACTCTACTCACCTGACCCTATTCGACCCTGTTTTGTGCTGGGCTGGTTTGCCTGTCAATGTGCGGCCACGGTTCGGGTAACGGTACTCCCTGTGCAGGGCGGGCGATTTGCGCGTCCTTCGACCCGCTCGGCGTATATGTATACGCCGTCGGGGTCGAGTCCTGCGCAACTCGCCTCCCCCTGCTTCGGTCCGTTCCGCTAACCGACCCGAACCGTGGCCGCGCTTGGCACCCTCGGG
>CACYNF010000154.1:4456-7968 GCA_902775595.1 uncultured bacterium
CGCGCCGCAATGCTTCGTCGGCGAATACACCTCCTCGCCTTGCGACGTGTCTCACCGCGCATCCGACGAACCGCGTCGCCGCATGTCGCTCAGTTCGGCGCGCGCCCCCTCGTCCCTTGCCTCACCTTCCATAAGGCGCGTTTCGTTTCGTAGCTTTTGCGCTCGCCGACTCTTCGTCGGCTCGCTTAGCAGTCTGTGTAGCCAAGCTTCTCCTAACTGGGAGAGCACCACGCTAGCGCCCGCTAACGCAGCTCGGCCTATGGCCTCGGTGGATATGGCGTCTCGCCGGCGCAATCTCCGCAGACAAATGACTCCGCGGCATTTCCGCCGCGTCGTCAAACCTCGTCCGTCAACTTATGAAGCTCCGCGCGGATGCGCTCGGCCTCTTCCTCGTCCCCATGCATGACGGCGTATTCAAGCAGCGCATCGAGCCGCTTGATTTCCTCAATCGTTTCGTCTCTCTGTAGCATCGCCATTTGTACTACCTTCTACTGTGTCACTCCTACTGTGCCACAGGGGGGATGAGACTGTTGAGCTCCCACCCCACCACTCCGACACAATTTGATATTGCCGCGGACTCCTCGGCAGTAAGAACGGCGCGTTGCACATAATTCGTGAAGAACGTAAACCGCATGTCTTCTGGCAACAGAGCTATCCCCTTTTTGCCGATGTAGTCGACCACGCACCCCTTAAGCGACTCATTCGCAAACTGAAAAGCCGCCGACTCGTCTTGAAGCGCAAGAAATCGGCCACGGTCCCCATGCGACAAGACGCGAATCTCTTCTTGCGTTTTCTGTCCATTTCGCACCATCCCATTAAAATCCGCCAATCTCAACCAAAGATTCGAATGAGCTGAATCCGAAGCAAACATCTCCCCATAAGCCCACACAGGGAACACCTTCTCCCGAAGCCAAAGCGACATGTCGCCAATGTCATTTGTGGCAAGAGGCAAATCCAACATACGATCAAACCAGCTTGCAGCCAATACCGGAGTCTGCATCCGTCCAAACTTGCAAAGCGCAGCAAGATTGGTCGACACCGAATCATGATAATCCGAAAGGCTTGTCAACCAGTAGTTTGTGGCACAATTCAGCGCGTCAAGAATCTCTGCATCGCTTCGCATGTCACGACCAGAAGATTCCCACGTGGCAAGGCACCACATGAGAGTCAAACAAACGGCATTAAGCATTTTCCTGTTCATGGCATCTCCCTTATGGCCGTAAGTACATCGTTCGTTGTCCTCTGTATAGTATACCCCATTTTACGGATTCTAACCGTTCCGTTGGAATCCAATTCGAATGTCTGATCATATTTTAGCCTGTGGCTAAAATGATTTGTGACGGCATTGTCGTGTGCGACCCTCCACGCATTGGTTATAGGCCAGGTAAAACCGCCCCCCTGTCCCCATGGTTCCGGGACTTCGGATATAGACACCTTATCCTGATAGCGATTCGCCATCAAACCATGCCAGATGTTCGCCCCATGTTGACCATGGTCAAAGACATTCGTCATGTTGGAAAAATAACCATATACATTTGTCGCCATCGAACCGATTTCCTGCACGCGAACCGCATCAAACGATACATTCGTCGGCATAACGGCAATTCCAATATAGGCAGCGAAACTCCCTGCGACATTTGGCGAGCCATTGTTTTGCCTATCAACGTATACTTCCTCAAGCTCTAGTGGTTCAACCACAGTAAAGTCAAATGGCAAGCTCGCGCCTTCAAATGAGACCGAATGCGAAAACTGCGAAGAAGAATGCGGCGCCTCAAAAACATGTGCGCTATAATCATCAACCTCTCCATCGATCAAAATGCAATTCCATAGCCCAGGCCTCCACCTGATACACACATCCTCTCCAACGCCAAGCGTCTTCCTGTGTTCATTGAAGCGTTTATCTCGCGTCTCTGAGAACACTTCAAATACTGACATCGGTCGTTCAACGCGAATCACATGCCCGCCAGATTCGTAAATTGCCGCAAGCTGAATGTCATTTGTCAACGCTCCGTGTGATATACCTTCCGCAACAAGAACTATTGTTTCGTCACCTTCAACATGACATTCGTAAGGAAGTCCGACAATAGGCCCGGCTTCATTCCCCAAGTGGAGAATCAAATGTTCAGCTGCCCCCGCTAAATCCGAAATAACTACTGTTCCACTGTCACAGCCCGAACACGAGCATTCTATCCGCGAATAAGTAGAACGGCGTAGAACAAGCGCCCCATTAGCATCTGTGTGCTGGGGCTCAAATAAAACCGCCCTAGGAGTAATCTCCAAAGAAATAGCCGGCAATACTCCTGCATTCGCGGTGCAACCGCAATTGCCACCATTAGCACTAATCCCATATCCTTCATATTCATACGAACAGGAGGGACTGCAACCACCACATTGGCAATTAAGGCCGCATTGCACCACAAACATGCCATTGCTGAAAATAACCGAACAACAATTATTTGTTACCCACACGAAAGCGCCCCCTAAATTCAATGGCGAAACATCCATCGTGAACGGATTGCCATCTGATGCGGAGATTGTCACAGGGCGGCAAGCATAAGTCTGGTGCGCCGCGCCGCGCATCTGCCAGACTTCAGTTTCTGGATCTGACACGCCGACTACGGCAAATGGCCAGTCAGACGAGATTGCGTATGTCTTACCAATCAGGATCACTACCTCGTTAGTGACGCCAGATTTTGCCACAAAGCGAGGATCGGGATAGTTGCTGGGCTTGTCGCCCGGAAATGTCACGAGTGCGTCTGGACCAGTTGTAACGACACTAATGGTGCAATATGCGTTTGTATTTGCGCCAGCGGGAAGGATATTCGAAGGCCCAAAGAAATCGCCATCACAGGCAGTGGGGTTGGCGTCTTCGTCATTGGGTATTCCGTCATCATCCCAATCGTCGGGGTTGATGCGGCGGCAGACTGTTTCGACATCGTTGGAGCGTGTCAGGAAATCGCCGTTGGGCGAAAGGACGATCTGCGCATTGACGGGGCTGTTCGTGTCGCCGCCGAGGAAGAAGTTTTCCCATGTGAGGACGCGGCTACCGTCGCCGCCCTCAAGCCGCCACAACCGACTTTGGCCGGGAACGGCAGACGCGGCTACCGTCGCCGCCCTCAAGCCGCCACAACCGACTTTGGCCGGGAACGGCAGACATTGGAACGCCGACAGCGCAGATCTCGTGTGCGGCATCTCGCGGCGCCGGGCGGATGCGACCGTCTATGAAATACCAAAACGACGAAAACGCCTCATCATTCGTGCCGAGAGGGAACGCCCAATTGCCAAAATCAATCCTATTGCTCCCAAAAGACGAGCTAGCGCCGTGGATGTGCCAGTTCCCGACAAGCGCTGCGTTCGTAGGCATCGCATACAAAACCGCCGCGTTAGTCGTGACGCTCTCCACTCGCCACCCGCGCATAATGTCATCAATAGTTGTTTGGACAGGATTCACAAGATTCATAATACTACCAATCCCCACCAATCCTGTCAATCCTGTAAATCCTGTCTGAAAA
>CACYNF010000155.1 GCA_902775595.1 uncultured bacterium
GTACTACAAGGACGTGTACGCCGCAGACGTCGGCTTCGAGGATCTCGGCGAGCGCATGCTTGCGGTCAGCCAGAGGCTTAAGCACAAGTCGTGAGGTGGCAGCCCCAAGGAGAGTCGAACTCCTCTACCAAGCATGAAAAGCTCGTGTCCTAGCCGATAGACGATGGGGCCAAAAACGCGCATAGTATATCATATCGCGGGATGATGAATCAAGAGGGCAAAATCTCGGAACGCGAAGCGTTCGTGGCGTTCAATCTGACGGACAAGGTCGGTTCGGTCAAGCTTGCGGAGCTTGTCGCCGCGGCAGGTTCCGCTTCGGCCGCGTGGGAGACGTATCCCTTCAAGGTCGCGCGCTCCGGCGGCGAGATCGACTGGAAGCGCGAGTTTTCGCTCGCGAAGCGCTACGGCGTGGAGATCGTCACGCCCGTCGACGCGGCGTATCCGCCGCAGCTTCTCGAGCAGTCTTCCCATCCTCTCGCGCTCTACGTCAAGGGCGATGCGTCGCTTCTCTCCTCGCCGTCGGTCGCCATCGTCGGCACGCGCCGCGCGACGCCGTACGGGCTCGACCAGTCGTTCAAGATCGCGAAGGGGCTTGCGGAAGAGGGCTGGGTTGTCGTTTCGGGGCTTGCGCTCGGCATAGACGCCGAGTCGCACCGCGGCGCACTTGCCGCGGAGGGGAAGACCGTCGGCGTGATCGGCTCGGGGCTTGACGAGTTCTATCCGGAGGAGAACCGCGCGCTTGCGCGCGAGATCGTCGAGAAGGGAGGCGCTGTCGTCAGCGAGTTCCCGTTCGGCCGCAGTCCCGATACCCAGACTTTCCCTCAGCGCAACCACACGGTCGCGGCGCTCGCGCGCGGCGTTGTCGCGATAGAGGCGCCGTTCAAGAGCGGCACGCTCATAACGACGTCGTGCGCCGCCGACATGGGCCGTGTCGTGATGGCTCTGCCGGGTCGCGTCGACAGCCGCTCGAGCGCCGGGTGCCTGCAGCTCATCAGGGACGGGGCGAGGCTTGTCCGCACAGCGGCCGACGTCATCGGCGAAATTTCCCCGCTTCTCCCGGCCGCGGATGGAGCGGTGCCGAAGCCGAAGCGCAGGCCGCGCGCCGCCGCGACGGAGAAAAAGCATGCGCCGCCGCCGCCGTTCTCTGTCGAGGAGTCAATGATAATGCGCGAGGTGGATGCCGAAGGCGTGCAGATGGACGTCCTAATCAGACGGACCGGCCTGCCGGCCGAGAAGGTCAACGCACTTTGCATGGCCCTGCGTCTGAAGGGGCGTGTCCGATTCTTCCCGGGCAACCGCGTAGCCCTGCCGAGGGCAGACTGACTTTAAAAATGGAGCAATGGCAATGAAGACATTCAAGGAACCAGGAAAACTTCAGAAGTGGTGCCGCGCGCGCAAGCTTGCGGGCGCCAAGATCGCGCTCGTCCCCACGATGGGCTACCTCCACGACGGGCATCTCTCGCTCATCCGCGAGGCGAAGAGGCGCGGCGCCGACGAAATCGTAGTGAGCGTGTTCGTGAACCCGGTCCAGTTCGGGCCGAACGAGGACTACGAGAAGTATCCCCGCGACGAGAAGGCCGACCTCGCGAAGTGCCGCGAGGCGGGCGCGACGGCTGTCTTCTTCCCGACGCCGCAGAACATGTACCTCGGGCGCCACAGCGTATACGTGAACGAGGAGGACCTTTCGAAGGGGCTCTGCGGCGCGCGCCGCCCCGGGCACTTCCGCGGAGTGTGCACCGTCGTTGCGAAGCTCTTCAACCTCGCGCACCCGGACTTCGCCGTCTTCGGGCAGAAGGACTACCAGCAGGCGCAGGTGATAAAGCGGATGGTGCGCGACCTCAATTTCGACCTCAAGATCGTCGTCGCCCCGATCGTGCGCGAGAAAAGCGGCCTTGCCCGCTCGTCGCGCAACACCTACCTTTCGCCCGAGGAGCGCGAAAGGGCGGTCGCGATCTCCCGCGGGCTCATGTCGTTCGGCGCGAAGGGCGGAGCGAAGACGCTTGCCGCGCTTCGAAAGTCGCTTGAGAAGGCGGGGCTGAAGGTCGACTACGTCGAGTGCGTCGACGCAGAGACGCTCGAGCCGCGCAGAACCCCGAGGAAGGGGTGCTGCCTTCTCGTCGCCGCCTACTGCGGCAGGACGCGTCTCATCGACAACCGCGTCCTCTGACCCCGCCCCTCTTACGGCGGCGACTATAGCTTCAGCAGGTGCTTTCTGAAGGCGATGGCGACGGCCTCTGTGCGATTGGCCGCGCCTATCTTCTGGAAGATCGACTCCACGTGCTCCTTCACGACGTCGACGCTTATGCCCAGCTGCCTGGCGATGTCGGGGTTCGAAAGGCCTCTGACGATAGACTGGAGTATTTCGGCCTGCCGCGGCGAAAGCGCCGCGGCTGGAGGGTCGGCTGAGATTATGCGCTCGACATCGGCCGCGACATAGCGCCCGCCTGCGGCCACCGTGCGAATGGCTTCGGAGAGCTCCCTGAAGTCGCAGTTCTTCATCACCGCGCCCATTGCGCCGGCGTCCATCGCCTGGCTGATTCCGTCGGACGTTCCAAACGTGGTAAGTATGAGAACCCTGCTGCCCGGCGCCTTCGCAAGAAGCTCTCTGGTCGCTTCTATGCCGTCCATGCCGGGCATCATCAGGTCCATGATCACGACATCTGGCTTCAGCCGCAGCGCCTTGCGTATTCCCGCCGGGCCGTTCGGTGCATCGCCCACCACTTCGATGTCGGCCTTTGACGAAAGAAGAGACGCAAGCCCCATTCGGAGTATCGCGTGGTCGTCCACCAGCAGAACGCGAACTGTCTTCATATCCGTATTACCGCCTTCGTTCCCTTGCCGGGAGCGCTTTCGATGTCGAACTCTCCGCCGAGGGCTTCGATGCGCTCCCTTATCCCCTGTATTCCAAAATGCCCCTGAAGGACTCCCGGCGCGTCGTCCGGATCGAATCCGCATCCATTGTCCTGGACCGAGCACATGATCTTTCCGCCGTCAAGCGACCCCGCCACCCTGATTGTCGTGGCGTGCCCGTGCCGTACCGCGTTCACGACGAGTTCGCGCACGGACCTCAGGAGCGCGTGGGCCGTGTTGTCGGAGAGCTTCTTGCGCGGGACGTTGAAGCGCACCTTCACGCGGTCGGCGTTCACGAGCGGCTGAAGCGTCCTGAGGACAGCCTGCGTCATGTCCTTTTCCTCGAGAGCCTGGCTTCTGAGGTCCCATAGGCAGTTTCTGAGATCGTCGCGGCACGATTTCAGCGTCCGCGCCGCGATGTCCGCATGTCCGGCCTCCAGCTCCATGGAGACGCCGGTGAGGTTCTGCGCAAGGGAGTCGTGCAATTCGACGGCGAGGCGCGTGCGCTCCTCGGTCCTTAGGTCGGCCTCCACGCGGCCTATCTGCTCCCTGAAAAGCTCGCGGCCTTTGCGCGCGGCGGCGCGGCGAAGCGCGGCGTTCCATATGAGGATGGCCACGAGCGCGGCGAAGAGCGTGCCGATCACGACGAGCAGCCTCGTTGCCGTCCACCATGCCGGCCTCGAGACGATGCGCAGGTCTCCGGGGGCGCGCGTTACGATGAAGAAGCCCTTGATCTGCGGAAACACCGAGTTCATCTGCCAGTTCTCCGTGTCCATCACGCAGACGCCTGTCGCCTCGACCGTGCATCCCGGCGAAACTTCCATCGCGGCGTCGGCTGCTGCGCTGATGTCTACGGGAATGAGAATTCCATCGTCGTCGAGAAGAAGCCGTCCGCCGGGATCGTGGATGCTTCGGACCGTTCCTCGCATCCTGACGGTCTTTCCGTGCATGTCGTGGCGGTACCGAGCACGACCCGTCTCGTCGGTCGTCATGTCCCTGGCCGTTATGTCCGTCGCCGCTTCAGACGGCGCGACCGCGGCGGATATGCCGCGCCAGCGGGCGCGGACGAGCGTGTAGTGGTGGATGTCGGTCTCGGGAAAGCCCGAGACCTCTATCTCCTCGCCGACGGCGGGAGCAGGGGGAGCGACGAACTTCGCCGCAAGCGTTTCAGGCATGTCGAATTTGCCGAGCCCGGATATGAGGGCAGACGTTTTGTTCCAGACCGCGAGCACGCGGCCGCGGAACCTGCGGCGGCCGACATGCTGCAGATCGCCGGGGCCGAGGCCCTCGAGCGTCGATATGTCGGGTACATCGAAGGGGTCTTCAGTCGCGCGGGTCACGACCTTTATGAACTCGGGACCCTTGATCTGGAAATTGCGGCCGAGTTTTTCGCGCTGGTCGTAGAGACGGGGCTGGGGCTGTCCTTCGATGGTGACTCCGGCGCCGATAAGCGCGGCGATTTCGTCGTCGGAGAGGGTCTTTGCCTTGACGGCAGCATATACTATCTTGTTGTCCCACAGAAGAGTCAGGTAAGCGTAGTCGGGATTGA
>CACYNF010000156.1 GCA_902775595.1 uncultured bacterium
CTGTTCGCCAACCCTTGATTCGGTTCGTTTTCTACGTTGCAGAACTGGGCGATCCTCTCGGGAGTGAGCCCGTTCCTGAGGAGCATGATGTAGTTCTCGCCGGGATTGGGGTTCGCGAACCCCGCGTTCGCGTCGATCAGCTCCCCGATGGCTTGTTCGCCACCGCGCTTCGAGAGGTTCTGCAGCAGAAGCACCGTCGGCAGATTGATGCTGCCGTCGAGCGGCAGATCGCCGTTGAGGAGCGACGCCTGAAGTCCCCTCAGCGCGGCGCCGTCGATCATCATGAGCGTATTCAAATCGTCACCGAGGGGCTCCCGCTGGCTCAGCCACCGCTCCATCAGCTGGTTGGCGGCGGCGGGATTGCTGCGCTGGAGCTGCCCGTATTGGAGGCGGGCGTCGGAAGTCACCATTCCGAGGACTATCGTCTTCAGCGCTTCGAGCTTACCCTGCCTGCGGACGTATTCAATGTCGAGTCCGAAGATGTTGTTGCCGCGCTTCAGGACTTCGCCCGGAAGGAGTTCGCCGACCGGCCGTGCCTCCGCCCGGGCGACCACCGCGAAGCGGTTGATCTCGGTCGGGAAGGCATCCCTGATCGCCGCCTTGAGCGCCGTCATCCCGGCGGGTCCGGTGTACTTCTCGACATCGAGCGCGACGCCGTTCTGGAGCGTCGCCAGCTCGGCGACGCAGGCGGCGGTGCGCCTGGCGACCGCGGCCTTCAGCGCCGCGGCGACGATGAGCTCGCCGGTCTTCTCGCCGTTGATCTCCTTGAACCCCAGGATGTTGTTGTCATCGTCGATCTCCAGGTACGGCCTCGCCTCCTCGAGTTCGTAGAAGACGTCGAGCGCCATCGTCTTGAGCTCGGGGTTGTCGGCGTTGATCGTCCTGCCGATCGCGGTCTGGGCGCGGATGGTGCGCGACAGCTCGTCGAAGGACGCGAACCCGGCGCCGCCCTGTCCCGCGAAGGGATTCGCCGCGTTGGTGGCGGATGCGTTGTAGTCCGTCGGCACCGCCGGCAGGGCGATGCGGTAGTCGGCGTCGCCATCCAGCTTGCCGCCGAGGCCGCCGAACGCTTGGGCGAAGAAGTTCTGCTTCGGGGCGCGGCTCGGACCCGGATTCGCCAGCTTCTCCATGAACTTGCCGACGGCGCCGTCAAGTCTGGACATGAACGCCGCGAGCCCCTCGCGGGTGATCGGACGGTTGTCGCCCTGCACGTTCTGGAGGTCATCCTTGAGGGCGCCTATCCTGGCGATCGCGTCGTCCACGTCGGCGCGCTGGGCTTCGCTCAGCGGAACGCGGACGCCGTTGACCGACACGCCGTTGTTCCGGATGTCCTGGAGCGTGGCGATGTGCGCGTCGGCCTTCCGGGAGAACGTGTCCTGGATGTTCTGGCGCTCGTAGTTCGCGAAGGCGCCGAAGATGGGCGCAAGCTCTTCGGCGAGGACCCCGCCGATGCCCTGGCTCAGGTCCGTCCCGCTGTCGATGCCGCTCACGACCGTCTGGATTATGCGACGGAGCCTGCCCTCGGCGAGGTTCCTGAACTCCAGCGCCTGAGCGTTGTTCCCCCATCCGCGCGCCTGCGAGAGCAGATTGTTGACGACATCCGCGAAATCGGAAACCGCCTTGGCCACGGGACCGTACCCGGGCTTTCCGATCGCCGCCCGGTCGACGGCCTCGGTTGAGAGGAGTCCGCTCGCGGAAAGCATCGCGGTGCGGGCGCTCTCGGAGAACGTCCTGAACGCCAGCACCGGGAAGCGCAGCGACCCAAGTCCTGTCGCGAACGCCACGGCGTCCTCCGCCGTCGGCTTGTCATTGAGCGAGGTCAGGACGTCGATGGCGCGCCGGGCAAAGGCCTTCACCGCCGTCGTAAGCTCCTTGGCCGCCCTTTCGGACACCTCCCCCGAGAGGATGAAGTTGGACCGCAGGTCCGCGAGGTAGGCATTGGTCCGCACCATGAAATCCCTCACGACGTTCGCGAGCCCGTTCATTCCCGCCGCGTCCAGCCTGCCGGCAGCTGCGTTGCACTTCGCCGCGATGTCATTGAAGGACTTCTTGAAGTCGACCGCCAGGAAGAGGTTCGACTGGATGCGCGCGAGCGTGCGCTGGCGCAGGTTTTCGATCTGCGTGGCGAAGTCCCTTTCGTACTGGTCGGGCGTCTTCTCGAGACGCGCCGCGGGATCGTCCGCGAGGTGGCGCAGTTCGCCGACGAGTCCGTTGAAAAGCCCGGTGACGGACACCTGGAGGGAGTTCATGTTCTCTTCGCCGATGCGTGCGGACACGTTCGGCGCTTCGACATACTGCTTGATCTCGGCGAGCTTGGCGGCGGCCATCTTGACGATGGAGCCGGTATCAGGATTCATCCTGGCGACGAAGGCGGAGCGACGTTCGGCCTGCTCGACCTTGTCGGCGAAGGCGTCGCTCGTCTTCACGCCAGAGAACGAGACGAGCGAGCGCTCGCCCTCCGTCGAGATCCTGAGCGTCAGCGAGCATTCCACGCTGCTCTCCGGCTTGGTCGAGAGCGTGACGTCGATCGATCCGTCGTCGTTGAGCGTCAGGGTGCAGTCGCATCCCTGCTTGAGGCCCTCACGGAGCTTGCCGTCGAGATGCAGATCCTCCGCGATACCGCCCACGAGCCGGCCGAGGTCGAGCATCATCGCGGCCTTGACGGCGGTGGACTGCACGCCGGCCCCTCCGCAGACCGCGTCGACGTGGGAGGCGCCGCAGCGTTGAAGCGAAATGACCGATCCGTCTGGATTGACCACCTTGACGAGGGGCCTCGCTTCGCCGCGGGAACGCATGTTCGCGGTGAAACTCTCGTCCATGCTCCTGCTGTTGTCCGACGGCTTCGGCAGGCCCTTGAGGAACACGGTCGTGTCGAACTTGTCCGCGCCGATCGAGAACCTCGGCACGGACGTGAGGTTCGTCCCGTTCTGGACGAGCGTCTGTCCGTTCGCGATGGAAGCCTGGAACTCGGCGCGGACGGCGTCCATCTTCTCCTGCGAAAGGCCCACGGCGGCGGGCTGCGGGACGCCTGGCTGCCTGGAGCTGAAGACGAGCGGAGAGGAGGCGTTCGCCCGTGCCTCATGGACGATTCCGGGCAGTGCCCCGGCGATTTTCGCCTTGAATGCATCGAAGGTCATCCCCGGCTCGATCATGCCCATGGCGCGCTTGTGGAACTGCGCGCAGAATCCGGGACCGAGGAACTTCCCCGTCGAGTCCGTATATTCCTCGATAGCCACCTCGATCGCAAAATCCGCCCCCGGCATCTCAGCATCGAGCTGCGAAGCCTCGCGGATGAACTTCTCCATCGTATCGACGATCGCCGCCTCCACCTTGGCGCGCGCCTTCACCGTCGTCGCCCCATCGAGCTTCGCGCCGCACTTGGCGAGGTCGATCTCGAGCTTCTCCACCATCTTCTGGACGGTGTCCGTCTTCCCGTGGAGGGACGCGTTGGCGCAGAGTTTGGCGATGAGCTTCTCGGCGGCGGCGATCTTCGCCTTCCCGTTCGGAAGCGCCTCGAGCGCAGCCTGCGCGTGCGCCTTCTGGGCCTTTGTGACGAGCTGCTTCACCGTCCGCGCCGTAATCGGACGGTAGATTTCCATGTCCTTCCCGAAGTTGCCGGTAGCGTCCGTCGCACCGAACAGCGTCGTAAAAATCTCGTCCAGGGCCTTCTTTTGGGATTCACCGACGGCTACGCCGCCGTCGGTGAGGAAGTCCTGGAGCGCCAAGGCGATCGCGTTCCTGATTTCGGCGTTCTGCCTCCCCAGCTCCGTCGGCGTCTCGTTCTGGAAGTAGTTGTGGTCGCCCCGGCCCACGTGATCCGCATTGCGGTTCACGGTGAACTTGCCGCTCTGTTCGTCGAACGTGATCTCCTTGTCAAAGTCGCCCTTGCCGACTTTGCTGGCGATGTTTACGAGGCTTTGAGAAATACCGTCTAGCATGTTCAACTCTCCTTCCTTAGGATTGTGAATGACATTATACCATTTTTTACACTTTGATTGGGTGGTTTGAAAGGTTCTGCTTAGTTTACACGCCGCTCGGTGAAAGGTTACATATATTATACCAAAACTCCCTTATCCGATTACTAAAAAGGCTCTGTAGACCGCCACGGCGCGAGCGCGGGGCTACTGTTCGAACCAGCCGGGCTTGGCGATGGCGGTGAGGAGGTCGCGGCGGAAGGGACAGACGACGCGATTGACGGATCTCTGCGCGTTGTTGGCGTATTCGATGCACGCCTTGTTGGATCCATTGTAGGACGGGAGCGGCGCCTGCGGCTGGCCGGCGACCTTGCGCTGGACGTCGCGCTTCTCCCAGTCGGCGGTGGAGACGACGCAGCCGCGCTCCTTG
>CACYNF010000157.1 GCA_902775595.1 uncultured bacterium
CTCCGCGCCGCAGTCCTCGCCGTCGATGGAAGTCGAGTTGTCATCGGCGTCCACCCAGTCCGCGAAGCTCGCTATGAGCAGGTTGATGAGGTTGAACCTGCTGCGCGAATGGTGCTGAGAATCGTATGCCTCGACCTCGTAGTCCTCGGGAATGCCGTGGCTCTTCAGCAGCATCTCCCACCTGAGGCGCCAGTTCTGGTCGCTGTCGGGCGTCAGCTCGTTGATGTTGAGCCCGCGCGTTATGCGCATCTCGACCTTGACGGTTCCCGACTCTGGGTTCTCCTCGTCGACGAGAATCGGGCCGATGACGCAGGGGCGGCCGCTTTTCAGGTCGCGCTTCTCCTTGTACCAGCGGTCGTCCTCGAAGAGCTTGTCGGCATCCTCGTCTTCCGACCATTCCGACACGTTCGCGTAGTCGGAAAGGACGACCTCCGCGAGTATGCGCCCCGCATCCACGAGGCGGCTTACGCGGTTGCGCTCGCGCATATAGACGTTGATGCCCGTCTGCAGATGTGCTTCGGACGCAAAGGAGAGCACCATGATGGAAAGCACGGCGATTACCCAAAGCGCCATAAGAAGTGCGCTTCCACGCCTCATGGAGCACCTCCCCCCGGAGGCGGAGCTACGCCTCCGGGCCTCATTCCGCCTCCGCCCTGTCCACCGCCCGGCCCCGCGCCTCCCGGCGCCCGGCCGCCGCCTCCCGCGGCGCCGCCACGGGCGCGGCCCGACCCGCCGGAAGCTCTGCGTCTCGCGCCGGAGCTTTCCCTTGCCGCCTTCTCTGACGGCGGCGCTGCGCCGTCCTTGGACTGTTCGTAGAGAGGCATGCGAACGATGCGCATTATCGGCGCCGTGTTCGAGCGGTACGCGCGGCCTTCTGGATCGGCAAGATAAAAGGTAAGCTCCACCTTGTAGGGGACTGCGTTCGACGTCTCCCACTTGTCCTCGAAAAGCGATTCGTCGTGCTCCGCCTCCACCTTCTCGTCGGACGGCAGCACCCTGCAGTTGAAGCCGACGATTCCGTCAGCGATGAGAACCGGCTGGTACATCTCGTCGTTGGCGAAGGAGAAGTCGATGTCGTCGCGGTTGTCCTTGGGGCGCAGGGTCACGTCGGGGCAGTGGCGTGCGTAGAGCCCAGTCACCTCTATGGGATCGATGTAGTCGTGGTTGCCCTCCTCGAGAACCATCAGCTGGACGCGGTGGACGGTGTCGGCCGCGGCGCTTTTCGAGCCGACTATCGCCGATCCGCGCTTCGACCATTCTATCACGTCAGAGCGGTCAGGATCCTCCCCGTCGCCTTTGTCCGTGAGGTAGAAGCCGTAGTCGTAGCTCTGTTCGCCGCCGTGCGGATAGTAGAGGCTTCTCAGGCCCGAGACGACCTGGTTGAGCGCAAAGTCGGTGCGCTGCATCTTGTCGAGGTAGTCGGTCGATATCTGCCAGCTGCGCGTGACAGAGTTGAACGTCGCCATCGTGATCGCGGTCAGGACGCCGAGAAGGACGACGGCGAGGAGTATTTCGACAAGTGTGAACGCCCGCCTCATTCCTTCTTCCTCCAGAACGTCACGTAGCTTTCCTCCTCGTTCTCGCCGCGCCTTTGGTTGCCCCAGCGCACGATCACGCGCACGGTGTACAGGTTTCCGAGGCGTTTTATGTCCTCCTCGCTGTCCTTGCGGTTGAGCGCCACGCGCTCCCAGGTGTACCCGTAGAACTTGTCCTCCTGCTCGCGCGTCATCTTCGGCCCGTGAGCGCCGGCGACGATGTCCCACAGCTCTGTCGCCTTCATCTCGCCGACATCGAGATCCTGGTCGGGGTCCTGCACGTTTTCGAGGGGATAGGCCATGTCGCCGAGGTCCATGACCTCCTGCGCGGTCTCGAGCGAAGAGGACGAGAGCATCATCTTCTGGCTCTGGGACATCGAGACAAGTATGGCCGTGAGCCCCAGGCCGAGGATTATCGAGGCGAGAAGAACTTCAAGCAATGTGAATCCGCTTCGCATGCCGTCAGTCCCTTTCGTCCGAAACGACCTTCGCGGCGCCGAACCGGTCTATGTTGATGCAGAGCCCAGACTCGGGATTCTTTCCGTCGAGATAGACCAAGACGCGGTGAGGGTCGCATCTCCCGTTCGCCTCCCACACGAGGCTCACGGGCTCCTGGTCCTCGCCGGATCCATTTGCCGGGGATGCCTGCTGATCCGCCGGCTGCTCGGAAGCGGCCTTTGCCTCTTCGGTCTTCTTCTCCTTGTATTTGCCGAGAAGATAGTCGACGTTCGAGAAGACCGAAATCCTGTTGGCGCTCTTCTGCTCCGTCTGGGTGGTCTCGGCGAGCTCGTCCCCAGTGAGCACCTTGATCCTCACGCCGCGAACGACCTCGCTTGATATAGGCGCGAAGAGAACATCCTCGACCGAGTCTCCGCCGCTGTCGCCGAGAAGCTCCTTCGGTTCGTCTTCGCCGACCGCCGGTTTTTTCGCGTCCTCGACCTTGGAGCCGTCGCGATGCACGATTTCGCCGGAAAGCGTCTGAACCGTGTCGGACGAACCCGACGACATGAGCTTCGCGCCGTCGACCGTTATCTTCGCGCACACATCGTCGCCGTCTCGCTCCGTCGAATACGTGATGATCGCGGGCTGCATCATGACAAGCGCCATCGAGCGCGCGTGGCGTATAGCCGCCATGATGTCGCGAGTGGCGCCTTTTACGCGCGCAGCGTCCTGGCCGGAGCGCACGCCGACCACGGCGGCCGTCGCCATTATCGCCAGAATGGCGACAACGACGATTATCTCTATGAGTGTGAAGGCCCTGCGCATCGACGGCGCGGCCGCGGAACGTCAGTCGTTCCCCGTCGACCTCTTTGTGACATCGCTGCGGATGTCGTCATCGCCGCCGAACTCGCCGTCGGGACCGGCGCTGATGACCACGAAGCGCTTGCCCTTCTTCTCGTACTTGTACTCGGTGCCCCACGGATCGTAGAGCGCACCCTCGCCGCCTTCGACGATCGGCTCGTCGTCTCCGGACGCCTCGACGAGCGACTTGAGGTCGCCGGGGTACTTGCCCTTCTCGATATTGTAGGCGACAACCGCGGCCTTGAGATTGTCGACGCCGACCTTCGCGGCTTTGATCTTGGAGTTCTCGAGGATTCTCGGAATGCCGATCGCGGCCGTTGTGCCGAGAATGCCGATGATGGCCACGGCCACGAGAATTTCGATAAGCGTGAAGCCTGCGCGCATGGCGGAAACAGCAACTGTCTCTTCTTTTCGCATGATAACTCCTTTAGTTACGTAGAACAGCGAATATTATACCACTTCTTGCGCCTCCGCGACAACCGTTACTTTTGCACGGAACGGGCTGAAGTCGAGAGGAACGCGGTGGCGTCGGCCATGGCGCGGTCGGTGAGGGCCATAAGGCACCAGCGCTGCATGGAATTCTCCGCCGTCTTGTCGGAACCGGCGGGGCTGAACAGCGGGATAGGCCCCCATACGAGCGCTGAGTATCTCTCGGAATAGTCGCAGTGCATGAGAAGCTTCCCCGTGGGGATGCTGTAGATCTTCAGCTTCGCCGTCCACGTGTGGACGCCGTAGTCGGCCGTGAGCAGCGAGAAGATTGTCCACGCGGCTTCGGCGGCGCGTTCGCCGTCGGTCACGAAGGGACCGTCGAACTTTACCTCTATGCGGTATTCCGGCTTGTCGGTTTTCGGATTGAAGCCGTTGAGCTCGAGTATCTCGGTGGCGCGGTCGATGAAGGCCGATGTGGGCCGCGACTGCGGTATGTAGGTCTCGGTCATGACGGTGGACGGAGCCCAGTAGCCGTAATGGTAGCGGCGGTACGGCGAATGGTAGCGGTAGGCCGTCTCGTATCCGTACACGACCTCGTAGGTAGTCACTACCGCCTCGAACCCTGCGAGCTGGACCTTGACGTCGGCCTCTCCAGCCGACGACATCTCCACTGCCGGATATTCGCTTTCGAACACCGTGATGCAGCCCGCGAACGCGAGCAGCGCAAAAGCCGCAAACGTCTTCTTCATCTGTTTTTCAACTCCCCTGCCCGTTTGAGCACCTGGTTCGACATCTCCTTCTTGCCGAGGCGGCGAAGGCACATTCCGTAGTTGAGGACCGCCGACGCGTCAGTCGGATGTATGACGACCATCGTCTCGTAGCATTTCGCCGCCGCGGCGACGTTGCCGACGGAAAGAAGCGCCCCCGCGTTGCGCGACAGCCTGTCGAGCCTGTCGAGAAGCATAGGGTCGCGCGGATTCCTCAGCATCGCCCTCGCCCAGATTTCGGTGGCGTCGTCGGCCTTCCCCTCGGCGGCGACG
>CACYNF010000158.1 GCA_902775595.1 uncultured bacterium
TTGAAGAAGACGACTCGGCGATCGCTGCAAAAAAGCCGCAGATAAAAGGAGAGATGTCGGAGGGCACCATGTCGCTCGTCGACATAGACTGCGACGACGCGACGCTCGCAGACATTCTCCGCCAGTTCAGGAAGACCACCGGCGCAAACATAATCTCTGACGACTCCACTAATCTGCAGCGGCGCGTCTCCGTGTCGCTCAGGCACGTTCCGTGGCTGCAGGGCATGACGGCGATCCTCGGCTCGCGAGGTTTTCGCGTGGAGATCAGAGACAACATCTACCGTGTCGTCGAAGACCTGCAGCTTATCCCAGTCTCGACGAGGACATTCAGACTCAACCACGCGTCCGCAAAGGAACTTGCCGATCTCTTCAACGCGACATACGCGCCAAAGGACCCTGCCGGGAAGATCAAGTCGCCGATCGCCTCGAGCTTCCCTGGGGCGAATGTCGTAGTCGTCACGACCACCGACAAAATACTCTCCGACTGCGAGGCGATCATAACCGCGGTAGACGAGGCTGTTGCGCAGATCTACATCGAAGCGCGATTCATTGAACTTTCGACCGAAGCGCTGCACAAGCTCGGCATGCAGTGGGACTCGCTGAAGAGCTGGGGCGCGTCGGTGAGGAACATCAACGGAGGATGGGAATACAACAGCGGAAGGTCGGCATACTACGGTTCGCAGATATCCACCAGGACCTCAACACGCAGCCCGTCTTCCACAACCTCCGTTGACGGAGATGGCAAGACAACGCAGCAAACTTCAACCCAGATCAGCGATTCATCAACCTACACGGGCATCATGCCTACCACGCTTGGAGCCGCCGCCGGCGCGGGCAGAACGGCGGAAAACATGGCGTGGCACAACGCGCGCGGCTTTTCGGGGCAGCTCTCCATGGACGACTTCCGCCTCGCCATGAGCGCGTTCGAGCAGATGTCCGACGCCAAGATATTCTCCAACCCGAAGATCATCGTGTCGAACGGCAAGGAGGCGAAGGTCGACATGACGACGAAGTACCCGAACGTCACGATCGACTCGAACTACACCGGGCAGAACTCCCAGAACCTCTCGATCTCGACGAAGCTCGACACCATTCCGGGAGAGGACAAGTTCATGTTCGCGAAAGAGGCGTTCTTCAGCTGGGGCATACAGCTTTCCGTGACGCCGCGCATCTCGCCGGACGGCCTCATCTCCGTCGAAATCGTTCCGACGATCAGCGACTGCACGGGCTACCTCACCGTAAACTCGAGCCAGGAGACCGACACGCCGTACACGCAGTACCCAATCATCGAGGTGAAGCGCCTCACGACCGAGTTCACGATGAAGGACGGCGCCACGGCGGTGATCGGCGGTCTCTCGAAGACGGTCGAGGAAGACGTCGACTCCGGCATCCCGTTCCTCCGCAAGATCCCCTACATCGGCCCGAAGCTCTTCGGCTGGAAGAGCCGCCAGAAGGACCAAAAGGAGATTCTCGTGTTCGTGACCGTCGGAATCGCCGATCCGTCCAATCTCCCGAAGGACATCGGACTTCCCAAGAACGCCATACTCGGCCGCGAATTCGTACGCGGCAACAAGCTCGAGCCAGGCGATCGCGAAGACGGCGGAGCGAAGGTCCTCAAGCTCGACATGTCTCCCGTCGAAAGCCGCGGCAAGAATCGCAAAGACAAGGAATCCGGCGAAATCAGGAAAGGCGAAGTGAGGATTACGCCCGCCGAGCACCTCGTCACGACGCTCGCGGAAGAATCGCTGCGCCAGGAAGAACCTGTGCCGGCGGAAGAGCCGCCGGCGCCTGTCGAGGTCGAGGCGCCAGCCGCAGAGCCTGAGCCGGCCGAAAAACCGGCAAGCAGCGACAATCAGTGACGCCGCTCCGACGTTCCCGGAATGCCCAGGATGGCGCGGTACTTCGCGACCGTCCTGCGTGCGACCGGGAACCCTTCTTTCTTTAGCATCTCCGAAATCCTGTCGTCGGAGAGCGGATGTGACCTGTCTTCTCCCGCGATAATCGCGGCAAGCCGGTCGCGAAGCGCGTCCTTCGTGACCTGCTCGCCCGAGTCGGTGGTGATTCCCGACGTAAAGAACTTCCTGAGCTCGACAGTCCCCTTCGGCGTGGAGGCGTATTTGTCGCGGACGGTGCGCGACACCGTCGCGTGGTGAACGCCCGTCTTCTCGGCGATCTCCTGCATCGTAAGCGGCCTCAGGCCCTTGAGCCCCTTCTCGAAGAATCCCGGCTGCGCGTCGAAGATCGCCTGGGCGATGTCGGTGATCGTCTGCTGGCGGCGTTCAACGGCCTCGACGAGCGAATTGGCGGCGGCTATGCGCTGGCGGATGTAGCTCTTCGTCTCCTTGTCGACGTTCGGATCCGCAAGCATCTTCAAATACTTCGGCGAGATGTGCACCTCGGGAAGACTCCTGTCGTCGACTCTCGCCTCCCAGCCCTCGTCGGTCTTGACGGCATGCACCTCCGGATGCACATAGCTGATCGACTTGCCCGCAAGGTCGTATGCGCGTCCAGGCCGTGGCTCGAGCGTCCGGAGCTCCCTCAGGACATCGGCATAGCGCTCGTGGGAAATGCCGAGATCGCGCTCAATGACGGCGATGCGCCCTTCCGCCATGTCCTCGAAGTGGCGCTCTATGAGCGCGCGCACGTCATCCTGGTACGGCGAGCCGTCGAGCTTGTCCATCTGCGCGAGCAGGCATTCCTGAGGCGTCCTCGCGCCGCAGCCGGGAGGGTCGAGCTGCATTATCTGCTTGAGGACGGCGACTATCTTCTCCTCACTCTCGCCCGAAACCATCACAATGTCGGGGATCGAGCCGACGAAACGCCCGTCGGCGTTCAGCTCGCCTATCAACATCTCCGCAAGAGGCAGGTCTTTCTCGTCGATGTCAGACATCTTGAGCTGCGCGAGCAGGTGCTCCTCAAGCGTCTCCTCCTTCGTCTGCCTGTCGAAGAACCGCTGGCGCCTCTCGTCCGCATCCTCGTCCCGCGTTATCGCGGCGGCCGCACCGAACTCTGGCTCGTAGTCCTCTTCTGACGAACCGGACTCGTCGACGCTCTCGTCTCTCTCCATCTCGCGGACCTTCTCCGAGACGGTCGTCTTCTCGAGACTCGCCTCTATGTCCTCGATGCAGGGATTGCGGCTCATCTCCTCGTGGAGACGCTGCCTGAGCTCGGGGAGGCTCATCGCGAGAAGCTCAAGGCCCTGCCGCATCTGCGGCGCAAGCGTCTGGCTCTGCGTCAGCCTCTGCCGTAGTTCGCCTGAAAGCCCGGGCATTACTGATCTTCCGTGACGCGCATGACCTCTTTTACGCTCGTGACGCCGGCGAAAACCTTCGCCCAGCCGTCCTCGCGCAGGGTCTTCATGCCCTTTGAAAGGGAGATGTTCCTGATCTGCGTGGCGTTCTCGCGGCGCACTATCGCGCCCTCGATGTCTTCGTCGACCTCAAGCACCTCGAAGAGCGCGCGGCGCCCCTTGTAGCCGGTCCTGGTGCAGGAGTCGCAGCCCACCGGCTCGAACACCGTGTCCCTCTCGGGCGGCACGTCGAGCGTGTAGTACTTCATGTCGAGCGGGACTTCCTTCCTGCACTGCGGACACAGGCGGCGGCAGAGGCGCTGGCCCATCACGCCGGCGACTGCAGACGCGATCAGGAACGGCTCAACGCCCATGTCGATCAGTCGCGGAAAAGCGCCTGCGGCGTCGTTGGTGTGCAGCGTAGAAAACACCATGTGGCCGGTGAGCGACGCGTTGATCGCGATTTCGGCCGTCTCGCGGTCGCGTATTTCGCCGACCATGATGATGTCGGGGTCCTGACGCAGAAACGCACGGAGGGCCCTCGCGAACGTCATGCCGATCTCGCTCTGCATCTGCACCTGGTTGATGCCGGCCATGTGGTATTCGATCGGGTCTTCGGCCGTCATGATGCGGACGTCTATCTTGTTGACCTCGGAGAGGAACGAATAGAGCGAGGTCGACTTTCCCGAACCCGTCGGCCCCGTGACGAGGAAGATGCCGTTCGGCCGGTGGATGATCTTGTTGACGACGGCGTAGTCGCGTTCGTTGAAGCCGAGGTCGTCCATCTTGACGAAGTTGCCGCTCTTCGCGAGAAGTCGGAGGGAGATCGACTCGCCGTATGCGGCGGGCATGGTCGACACGCGGATGTCGATGTCCTGCCCGGCGATGCGTATGCCTATGCGGCCGTCCATCGGCAGGCGTTTCTCTGCGATATCGAGGTTCGCCATGACCTTGATGCGTGAGATGATCGCGCTCTTGAGGCGGTTCAGCTGAGGCGGAACGTCGACCTT
>CACYNF010000159.1 GCA_902775595.1 uncultured bacterium
TACAGCCATTCACGCGAAGTTTCGGTCGTTCCGTCTGCATAGACCGCAACCTCGTCGCCGTCCGTCCCTGCGCCGAGACGATCATGGATGCGCGCCTTGCCGCCATCGTTCTCCGGCAGTTCCGTTTCCATCCACTTCTTGAATAGCTTGTAGACGGTTTTCCGCTTCAGGGACTCGTCTGCGGTCTCGGAATCCCCCCTCTCCCTGTCCGCCTCGTACTGAACGAGCGTCGCCATGCCATCGTCGATCAGCCGCTTGACGCGCTCAATGCGTCCGGGCTTCCGATAGACTGGGGCCTTCGCAAAGACCTCGTCGACCGTCTTTTTCGCCTCCGCCGCCGTCAGGCAGCGTGCATGGCTGACGTTCTGCGCGTAGTTCGTGGCTACGTCAAGCAGCACCTCGTCCTCGCCTGCCGTAGCGGCAAGCGAGAGAACCGAAGCGCCGACCGCCGCAAGAAACGTCCATGTCCACTTAAGGCCCTTCTTCATCTGCCGCCCTCCGCGATTATTTTGTGGTACTTGTATCATTCTGCCAAGATAAATGCTCCTGCCGTCTGGCAAGCGCCTCCCGAACCTCTTCCTTCTCGGATTCCGTCATTTCGCGCGGGGCGGGCCAGCGCTTTACGGCGATTCCATGCTTTGACCACCTCGTCCTGAAACTGCCCAGGCTTGACATATATATTTCCACCCAACCGTAGCGATCAAGCAAATGGCCTTCGCATTCCTGATTGTCGGGTTCCGTTCCCCTGCACTTTGAGCAGCAAGGCACTTCCGCCAAGACATTGTGTCCGCGCTCTACCGAAAACAGACGCGTGTCATCGACCTTTACGGCGGCAACTGCGCCGACACCGACACCAGACAAGGGCCAACCCCGCAGATGTTGCCGCACTGCATCCTCCCACATCGGCCGTTCCTCTTCGTCCCGGACAATTAGACGTATCTTCGCAGCAACAAGCGACCCGCCTATCACAAACGCAAGAATAGAAATGGCAATCACCCTCGGCCACGAGAACTTGCGTAGAGGGGAACTCGCCTTGCCGCCGTCACATGTCGTATCAACCTCCTCGCCGCAGTTGGCGCAGACGACAGGCAGCCCCTTTGCGACTCTCCTTATGTAATTCCGTCCAGCCCCGTCGCGTCCCAGCCAGAACGACATAAGCCTCTTCCCGCAATGTGGGCACCGCGAATACTTTACGCCCTGCCCGGTGGCGACCGCCACCGCAACTGCCACAATTGAAGACAGCAAATGATCGCCACTGCTATAGGAGAACGTTGCCCACCTGTAAAAATTGACCAACGTTACAACAAGGAAAACGGCTGCGCACACCATTTGAATTCGCCGCCATTTTCTCACCTTGTCAAAATCTGTAGCCACGGACCAACCCCCATTTAGAGAAGCGATTGCCCGCCGTCGACCGGGACGATGCATCCGGTTGTGGCGTTAGCCTCAAGAAGAAAGACGACTGCACGGGCGACATCCTCCGGAAGCGGCCTTCCGAGCGGCATCTCGCCCGCCTTCTCGCTCACGCCCTCCGGCGCAAGCACAGGACCGGGAGCGACGGCGTTCACTCGAATTGTGTCCGCGAAAAGCGCGGCGTACTTCTTCGTGTCGGCAAGAAGCCCGCGCTTCGTCCTTTCGTATGCATCGCGCGGCTCGCCCCCGCCAAGCACACGACAGTCGAGAATGTTCACGACGGCGCCCCGCCAGGTCTCCCGCCCAGCCATCAATGTCGTGAGCTTGCGCGGAGAATCAAGATTCACCGCCTCAAGCGTTGCATCGTCGCCGACGAAAAGCGCCGCGTTGTTGACAAGCGCGTCAGGAGGATTTCCGCCAAGCATGCGAAGGCATTCGGAATAAAGCTTTGCCGCGCCAAGCGGCTCAGCAAGGTCGGCTACGATGTCTGCGCCTGAGTCTGCGCGGTGGGAACTCGTGATGACTCGCCAGCCCGCCGCGCGCAGGGCGTCTGCAATCGCCTTGCCGATGCGCGTCGTACCGCCTGTCACAAGCACTGTCCGCTCCGCGCCGCCCATGCCGCCTTCTCCCGTCACGAAATGGACTTCAGCATCTTCGCGATGCGAGACGCCGCGAGCTTGATCTTGTCGAGCGACGTCGCGTAGGACATGCGGACAAACCCTGCGCCGCACGCGCCGAACGCGCTGCCCGGAACGCAGGCAACACCGAACTCCTTGAGGAGCTTCAACGCGAACTCCTCGTCGGAAAGCCCCGTTGAGCGCACGTCGACGAAAAGATAGAACGCGCCCTTCGGCATAAGCGTCTTCAGCCCAAGGGCGTTGAGCTCCGGAACGAGCCAGTCGCGGCGCTTCTTGTATTCGCGGCGCATGCGATCAACGTCCTTGTCGCCGAAATCCATCGCCGCGACTCCCGCCGCCTGCGCAAGCGTAGGCGCGGACATGATGCCGTACTGGTGAATCTTCATCATCGCGTCGATGACATCGGCCGGCCCGCAGGCATAGCCGAGGCGGTAGCCGGTCATCGCCCACGACTTCGAAAAGCCGTTCAGCAGAATCACGCGGTCGCGGTATTCCGGAAACGCAGCAAACGACGGAAGCACATTGACCACCCCACTTTCTGAGCCTCCGCGACTCTGCGCCTCTGCGTGAGAATTCTCCTCGCCAGAAAACTCGTAGTTGAGCTCCGAGTAGACCTCGTCCGCGAGAAGAAGAAGATCGTGCTTCTCGCAGAAACCGAGGATCGCCGCCATGTCGCCGCGCGAAAGCGTCGCGCCGGTCGGGTTGCAGGGGAAGTTCAGGAGCACGGCCTTCGTCTTGGGCGTAACCTTCTTCTCGAGCGCATCCACGGTAAGGCGGAACTCGTCCCCCACGCGCGTCTCGACGCAGACGGGAACCGCGTGCGCAAGGCGGATCGTCGGCGCATACGAGACGAAGCACGGCTCGTGGTAGAGCACTTCGTCGCCAGGGGAGCAGATGGCGCGTATCGCGAGGTCTATCGCCTCGGAAACGCCGACCGTCGCGAGCACCTCGCACTTCCAGTCGAACTTCGCGCAGAAGCGGCGCTCGAGATAGCGGCATATCGCCTGCCTCAGCTCGGGCGTGCCGAGGTTCGAGGTGTAGTGGGTGCCGCCGTTCTCGAGACAGGTGACCGCAGCGCGTGAAATGTGCCAGGGCGTGTCGAAGTCGGGCTCGCCGACGCCGAGGGACACGATGTCCTTCGACTGCGCGACGATGTCGAAGAACTTCCTTATCCCGCTCTTCGGCAGCGCTGCGACGTGCTCTGCGACCCTGTTTCTCATCTGGCGACCCGCAGGGCTATTTCAGCATTTCGTCGGCAAGCTTCTCGAGCTGCGCGACCGTGTCGTCCGTCATCGCGCCCTTCACCGTGACGGTCGACTCGCAGAACGAGAGGTCCTTCGCCGAGGAGAGAAGGTCTTTCATGCCCTTCGCCGCCATCGGGCCCCACGAGCCGTTCTCGATGAAGCCGACCCTGCGGTTCTGGTAGTTGCGCCTAAGGAGATGGCGGATGTACTCCTCCATCTTCGGGAAGACTCCCGTGTTGTATGTCGTCGTCGCGAGCACGAGCCGCCCGTAGCGGAAGCCGTCCTCGATCGTCTCGTACATGTCGTCCCGCGCGAGGTCGGCGCACGCGACCTTGGGGCAGCCCTTCGCCTTCAGGATCTCGCAGAACTTCTCGACGACGGCCTTGGTATGGCCGTAGACAGAGGTGTACGCGACGCACACGCCCTCGGTCTCGACGCCGTAGGAGCTCCACGTCTGGTACTGCTTGACGACGTGGGCGATTTCCTCGGGCGTCTGGAGCACTGGCCCGTGGAGCGGGCAGATGCGCGCGATGTCGAGCGTCGCCGCCTTCTTGAGAAGCGCCTGCACCTGCATGCCGAACTTGCCGACGATGCCGAAGTAGTAGCGGCGCGCCTCGCAGTCCCAACCCTCGGGATCGACCTTGTCGTTCGCGCCGAACTTGCCGAACCCGTCGGCGGAGAAGAGCGTCTTCGTCGCCGCGTCGTAGCTGACGACCACCTCGGGCCAGTGCACCATCGGGGCGCCGACGAACGCGAGCGCGTGCCCGCCGAGATCGAGCGTGTCGCCCTCCTTGACGACGACGCGACGGTCGGCGAAATCGGTGCCGAAGTAGTTCTTCATCATCGCGAACGCGGGCATGGACGAGACGATCTTCGCGCCTGGGTAGGCAGCCGCGAACTTCGCGATGTTCGCGGAGTGGTCGGGCTCCATGTGGTGGACGACGAGATAGTCCACG
>CACYNF010000160.1 GCA_902775595.1 uncultured bacterium
TCGTCGAACGCGGAGGCGCAGCGCGCCGGAAGCTCGCCGAGGTCGACGAGGACGCCTCGCGGCGGCGGAGGCGGCGTCTTCGGCCTCGGTGGCGCCGGAGGCGCCGGCGGGGGAATCTCGCGGTCCGTGATGCGGACGGCGAGGTCGATCGCGGCCTCCGCGCGTCGTGCGGCGACCTTGTCTGCGTACTTGCTCATCGTGTCGTGGTGTTCAGGTGGTGGATGAAGAGAAGGGCCGACGCGGAGGGCGTCCGTCGGCTGGCGGCTTTCGCGCGGGCGCTCTCGCGTCCGCCCCTCCCCCCTCGTCCCGTTGCACGTGCGGGGTGGCACGGTTCATGAGCCGGCCGGGTCGCAGACCGTCGTCCCGGCCGCCGCATCCGACCGGACGGGGCGTTTCGCCGGGAGCCGGGACGCGGTATCGGTTGTCCGCCGCGAAGGATCGGCTCGCGCCGCGGCGGTAGCTCGGTGTGCGTGTTCATTCCTCCGGGCCCTCCTCCGGCGTTTCGCCGGCCTCGGCCTCGGGCTCGGCAACGACGCCGAGGCGGTCGGCGACCGTGCGCCGGTCCTCGTCGGTGACGCCGAGCTCCGCGTCGAGCGCATCGAGGATGCGGGCGCCGGAGCAGTTGCAGAGCAGCTCGCACGCGTTCGAGCGGAAGAAGCGCCGGCACGCGTCGGCCTCGCGGTGGCATTCCTCCGCGCGGCCGTAGCGCTCCTTCGCGAAGAGTCGGCGCTCGTTCTCGACGGCGGCGCGGTAGTCCCACGCGGCCTGCGCGCAGATGGCGGCGGCGAGCGCGTCTGCTGCCTCGTAGGTCATTCCGCGTCCCCCGTGATGACGGCGACGAAGTTCGATGCGGACTCTCTCGCCTCGTCGCGCTCTCGGTTGAGCGTCTCGATCTCGCGCTCGGCCAGCTCGAGCGCCTTGTCGGCGATGGCGCGGAGCCGTTTCTCGTGCGCGGCCTCGCGCTCCGCCGCTCGCGCTCGCAGCGCGAAGAGCAGCGCCGCGCAGAGCGCGAGCAGGGCGGCGACGACGGAAAGTGCGGTCGGGTCGATGTTCATCGTTCGTTCGTTGTGTTTCTGGTTTTCTGGTAGCGTGCGAGGGTGGAGAGCCCTTCCTCGAAGGCGACAGCGGCGCAGAGCGGCACCTGGCCGTTGCCGAGCGCCTTGATGCGCGAGACGCGGTTCTGGCGGCGCGTCGTGGTGCGCGGAAGGTAGAGCGGGTCGGAGGGCGGGAGGTCGGCGGGGTCGTCCGGAAGCGGCCGGAAGTCAGGCTCGCACGAGGCGCGCTCCGCGTCCGTGTGTCCGACGGGCCATCCCATCAGCCATTCCACCCAGTCGGGGTTCAACTGGCCGTGCGTGCTCGTCATCTGTTTCGCCTCGTCATCGGTGAGACGCCCCCCCCTACGGAGAGACTGGATCTGCTCGTAGGATCCGGAGCCGCCGCAGAGCGACGTGCAGCGTGGCGTCGGGTAGAAGTTGGATTCATTCATCGGGCTTGCCCATCGCCTTCCAGGCTTGCCAGAGGGCGTTCACGGCGGCGATTGTCAGCTTGGCGTTCGCATAGTCCTGCGCGAGCGCGTTGAAGTCGTTTCCGAACGCGGTCACGAGTTCGCCCGCGGCGTCGTAGATTTCGGGAAGTCCGCTCTCGGCGAGATGCCACGGAAGCGGCTGTGGGAATTCTGCTGGGTTTTTCATTTGAGTGGCATTGTTATTGTGTGTGTGGTGAAAGTTCGTTTCAGTCGACGCCTTCCTCCCGCGCCGGGTGCGGAACGGCGGGCATCTGCTCGGCGATACGTTCCAGCGCCGACGCGATGCGCGCGAGGTAGACGACCGCCGGCCGCCATTCGGGACGGGCGCGGAGAATGGCGAGCGCCGCGTCCGCGTCGGCGGGGTCGAGAAGGCCGTGCGCGATGACATCTTGAATCAGGGTTTCGTCGAAGGATTTGTTCATGGAATTAGTCTGACTATGGTTGCGAGGTTTGGCGCGTGTCGGGTGAGTTCTGACGGGCCGTCGTGCGTTGCATCGTGGACTCTGGGCGTAGGGTAAGAACGAGATCGTTGAGGTTCTTCTGCCCCTTCTGGCCGGAGGTCGCCCAGCCGTGCGGGCGGAGCGTTCCTGGTGTCGCGTCGTGCGCTTGCGGGGTCGGGAATTTCAGGCACGCGGGTTGCTGTGTGTGTGTGTGTGTGAGTGTGGACGGCGGTTCCGAGGTTCGGGCTGTGGCGGCGTCCCTGCGACGCTCCGGTGTCCTTCCAGTCGCGGGCGTTAGGCGTGGGCCATTGCCCCTTATCGCCCCAGGTTCCCTCCATCTTGCGGATGAAGGTGTGCAGGCCGTCGCCGGCCTTGGCCGACACGCCCTTGAAGTTGTTATTGCCGTTGATCGTCACGGTCGGAAACAGGGGGGGGGGTGGGGTAGACGCAGGTAATCCAGATTCGCTTGCGCTCGTGGCGGGCGCCCACGGCGGAAGCTGGTAGCACGTTCCATCTCGCAGAATACCCGAGCGCGGCCAAGTCCCCGAGAACGATGTGCAGTCCTCGAGAAACAAGCATTGGGGAATTTTCCACGAATGCGAATCTCGGTCGTATCTCGCGAAGGATGCGGGCAAACTCGCGCCAGAGGCCCGAGCGTTCGCCGGCGGCGATCCCTTTTCCTTTTCCGGCCGCTGAAATATCTTGGCACGGGAACCCCCCGGCCACGACGAGCTCTCCGGCGTGGACGCGGAGCCAAGCGAATGCGGCGGCGCAGTCGGGGTTGTCTGCGCGGAAGGTGCAGACGTCGTCCCAGACGGCCATTCCGGGCCAGCGCAGGGCGAGGATTCTGCGGGGGTAGTCATCGAGCTCGACGGCGCAGACTGGCTCGATGCCGGAGAGGCGGTCGGCGAGGATGCCTCCGCCGGCTCCGGCGAAGAGATGCAGCGAGTAAAGGGGACGGTCCATGCCATTGATGGTTATGCGGTTGTGCGGTTGGAAAGATTGAGGTCGGCGTTCTCCAGAAACTTGCGGACGCCGGAGTAGGTGCCCGAATGGACGACGGGGCCGAGGCCGATCGTCCAGTGCGGGCCGGACGGCTCGCCCCACTCCGGGTGAGCCGGCGCGAGCGAGGCGCGGCGGTAGTCCGGTCGGCGGACGAACTCGACGAGGACGGCGCACGAGTACGAGTCGAGGCGGTAGCCGGCGCGGTAGACGCCGACCGACGGCGCGCCGCGCCCGTGGTTGTGGGCGACGAGCTCGGGCACGCCGAGCGCGTCCCACTTCCGGCAGGAGAGGCTGTTCGCGTCGCGGTACTCCTCGCGCTTCTCGCCGGAGAGGATGAGATCGAGCCAGCGCTGGCGGATCGTAAGGTTGAAGACGGGGACGATCATGCGAGCACCGCCTCCTTCCTCTCCGCGGGCGCGAAGAGCCACGCGGCGAACGTGAGCGCCGTGTCGAGGTCGATCGTCGTCCGGCCGGTCGCGATCGCGAAGGCGAGCATCGCCTGGTCCGGCTTCTTGAAGCGGTCGCAGTTGCGCGGCGGGCGCTCCTCGAGCTTCTTGAGCTCGCGGACGGCGTCGGCCGCCGTCGCGACCGTGCCCTTCTCGACGGGGCCGAGGTGCTTCTTCTCGGCGAGCCGGTCGAGGGATTCGGCGAGAGATTCGAGATTCACTTTCATTTCGTTGCTCCTGGTTGTTTGTCGTTCATTTGCTGTTCATTTGCGGGCTTCCAGAAGGTCGCCCAGATGGTCTTTGCGGACTTGCCGCAGCGCGTGCCGAAGATCGGACGCCGTCCGATGGCGTTCCAGATCTCGCCGACAGGAATCTGCACCTCGCTCCACTTGAAGATCAGCGTGCCGCCCGGACGGAGGACTCGCCAGCACTCGCGAAAGCCGTCGCGGAGCATCTCCCGCCAGGCTCCCTTGAGGATGCCGTACTTCTTGCCGATCCAGGCGTTCTCGCCGCAATGCTTCAAGTGCGGAGGATCGAAGACGACGAGCCAGAACGACTCGTCCGGGAACGGCATCGACGTGAAGTCGACGATGCGGTCGGGATGCACGTCGAGATGGCGGACGCTCGGCTTGCCGTGGTTGCCGCCCTTCCAGATCGCCTCGCCGTCGCATTCCCGATTGTCGCAGAAGAGGACGTCCGGGCAGTTCTTGTCGAAGTGGATCATCCGGCTTCCGCAAGTCGCGTCGAGGATCGGTGGTAGTGGGGGGGGGGGGGGGGGGGTGGGGGCATTTCGCGGCTCCTTCCTGTTTCGCCTCCTCGAAGAGCCAGAAGTCGAAGCCGGGCAGCCGTTCGCGGTCTGCGATCGCGTTGTACGCCTTCCACGCGGCGTTGCAGTCCTTGTAGAGGTCGCAGTTGCGGGGCCTGCCGGCGAGTGCTTTGCGGACGTAGTTGAGCGTGTCGCCCCAGCCGCGCGGGTTCATCATCGCAAGCTCGTCCTCGACGCGATTCAGCGTCTCGCGCATCGCGTAGGCGTTCTCGGCCTGCTTGCGGTGCTCGCGCAGCTCGCAGAGCCAGCACGCGAGCTGCGCGTGCGCGTAGCCGCACGGCGTCTCGTCGCCCCACCTGGCGGCGCAGGCCCGCGCGTGCTCGATGGCCTCGTCGAGGTCCATCGGCCTGCAAGCGCCCGTGTCGTCCGATGGTTTCAGCGGCGCGGAGAGGACGTCGGTGTTCCTGTCGATCTGCCGCGTGACGTTCTCCTCGTATTCGTCGCCGCGGAGGACGGCGAGAAGCGCGGTCGACTCCTTCAGCGCTTCGCGCAGCGCGAGGACGTCGCCGGTCACGCGCACTTCGAGTGTCGGGGCTTTAGCCACGGCGCGCCTCCTTTCCTTCCTTCGCCGGAGCGAAGAGCCACGAACCGTAAGTCGACGCGTCTGGCTCATCGTCATGCGGATGCGCCGCGATATAGCCTTCGACCGCATCATTGGCCGTCGCGAACCGGTCTACGTTCCTCGCGGGCGCGCCGAGCGCGGCGTTTGACTTTTGGCGCAACAGCGCTATGCGCGTGTCGTCCAGTTCCGACATTCCTTGTATCTCATACAATTCGTCACGGCATTCGCGTAGCGCCTCGCGGAGCGCGGCGGCGTTGCCGGGGGCGCGCTCCAGTTCCGCGATTCGGTGCTCGGCCTTTTCCAGCGC
>CACYNF010000161.1 GCA_902775595.1 uncultured bacterium
GAATGAAGACGGATCGCTCGCGCTCGCCTTCTCCGTGGCGGACCGTCCCGATGTCTCCCTCGCCGCGACGCTGCGGGAAGAGGCGGGAAAGTTCGCGCTCGACTATGCGCTCTTAAATGCGACGAACTTCAATCCACGCGGCGCACAGGGGACATTGCGTCTTGCTAAGGGAATGGGCAAGACGGGTTACCCGGAGAAGCATGGCATTTGGACGCGGTGCGCCGCGAATCCAATGGAGGGAGAACCGTTCGAGAAGTTTAACGTGAAGCTGAAGCGGCTTGGTGATGCGCGGTCGGCGATCTGGTACGTTGTCGACGGTGACGAGAACTGGAGCGGCGGCATATCGGAGAATCTCCGCTTTTCGTCAGTCTCGAACGGGATGGCGACGGCACGTTTCACGCTTTATACAGCCCGTCCCGACGAGGAGGGCTTCGAGGTCGCCGCCCGCATCGCGGGGCGGCCCTTTGCCGTCGCCCTGACCACGCCGAGGCGCAACAACATCTTCGACTCCGGCACGCCCGAGGTGACGCTCCGGGTCTCGAACACGGGCGTGACAAACGCCGTTGCCAAGGTGCGGTTCTTTGCGCGCGACTGGGATGGCGAAGCGCCGTTCGACCGCACGGTGGATATGAAGCTTAAGCCCGGCGAACGCGGCGAGCTCGTGGAGAAATTGCCCGCTGAACGCGGAATCTGGTTCGTCGAGGGAGGCGTGGATGTGGACGATATCTTCGCGCGCACGACCGTCGCCTTCCTGCCGCCGCACGAATTCCGCCACCGCGACGCATCCGTCTTCGGGGTGATTCCGAGTTGGCAGGGGTTCAAGGGACAGGAGGAGGACGAACTGTCGCTCATGGAGCGGATGGGCGTGCGGTGGATACGGAGCGGCACGGACTTGCCGCGTCTGCGCCGACACGGGTTCGAGTCCATCGCGCAGATCGACTTTGCGAAAAACCGGAAGTTCGACCCGGGGAACTCGAACGACGTCGCCCGCGTGCAGGCGTGTGTGGCGCGGCTCAAGAGGGACGCCATCGTCTACGCCGAGATGGGCAACGAAATCGGGCACCGCGGAACCGACGAGTCGCGCCATGCCCTCTTCTCCGCCTATGAGACATGGCTCGACGCCTACCGCGCCGAGCGCGCGCGGCAGGGGGCGGACTTCAAGATCATCTACGGCACGAGTTCGTTCCGCCCCGAGCTCATGCGCATCATGAACGACTACCATGTCTGGGAGAAGCTCGACGAGTACGTGATCCATCCCGCTCGCGGCTACTGGACGGCGGACTTCGACGGTGGCGGCTGGCGCTACCTCGGCCTGATCCGTGGCACGCGCCGCATTCTTGAAAAGGAACTCGGAGTGAAGAATCCCAAGTTCCACCTCACCGAAATCTACGTCAAGACGAAGCCGAACGACAGCTGGGCCGACAGCTACCGGCAGTCCGCCGAGAACATGGTGCTGAACGCGGCGCTCGCGCTCGAGGAGGGTGTCCGCACCTTCACGGTCCACAAGCTGCACGAAGGCATCAGCTGGGACGACAACGGCATCAACTACGGGAACATGGAGTACCACTACGGCCTCCTCCACCGCGACAACGCGCCGAAGCCGTCCTTCATGGGCTATGTGACGGCGGCCGAGGAGCTTGACGGCGCGACTTTCCGCAACTGGATTTTCAGAAACGAGAGAAACGACAAGCTTCGAGGACTCGTATTCGATGCGCCTGATGGCCCCTTTGCGCTCCTGTGGGATCGCGCGGAGGGTGAGCACCTTGTAAAACACGCGCCGAAGCCGCGCACAAAGGGTACTCCGTTCTTTCACTACGAGCCGTGGCTCGACCACTGGCGCGTGAAGAGGCCGCGCACGTTCAAGGTTGTTGCCGATTACGTCACGATCGTTGACTGCATCGGCCGCAAGAGGAGAATCCCGGCCAAGGACGGGCAGGTCACCCTTGTTCTCGACGGAGGTCCGATCTTCGTACGTGGCCTTGATCTCTCGGAATTCACAGACGCCTCCCGCCACGAGCGTGTGCACAAGGAGAGCGATATCGAGGAAATCGACCGGCAGAACAGGGAGTGAGAAGCTGAAAGTTTCGAGTTGTGAGTGGCGAGAAAGGATGACATGAAGAAGAACATTATATGGCTAACCTACATATCCGTTCTGTGCACCGTTGTATACGGCGGAGGGTTCCACGATCAGATACCGACGCTCGACCTGACCGATCCGCTGACGTGTGCAAAGGCATATTCGGTTGAAATTGACGAGAACGTAAACGGAACGGACGGGTTCTTTCCACTTGGCGTCCTTGGAGAGAGTTTTCATCGTGGGTTCAACGTGGCGGTGGGCGGAAACTATACCATCCAGGGCCTGTCGCCGAACGCCAGCCTCAACCTGGTTCCGCAGGGCGTGTACGGAATGTCCATCTGGGCTGCAATACGGGCGCAGACCATCAGGTCGCTTGCCAAGTGCAAGGATCAGGACGGCAAGGAGTTCCGTTCTGCCTGTCTCTTCGATCCTGTTGTCGTGTCCAACATCTTCGACTACGCGCGCGGATGCGTCACCAACGCCGTGGCGCAGTGCGACGACCGCATCTTCAAGTGGGAGATCGACAACGAGTACATTCCGGGCTTCGACTACTCCGAGCCCGCCGTGACTGCCTACCGCGAGTGGCTGGAGAAGAAGTGCTACAAGGGCGACCTCGATAAGCTCAACCGCGCGTGGTGTACGAACATCGCCTCGTTCGCCGAGGCGGAGCCGTGCCGCCTCGACGACTATGCGAAGCGTCCCGGCGCCTTTATGGACTGGAGCCGCTTCCAGCAGGAGACGTTCGCCGAGTTCCTGCGCGACTACTACAGGACGATCTACGAGGCAGATCCGCGTCACCGTGGCGTCAACGGCAAGGACACTCAGTCATCCCTTGAAATGCAGCGCATCGCCCGCGCGAGGCGAGCTGACCACGAGCTGATCGGCAAGATGGTCGCGCCCTACACCGGCGGTGTGCGCGGCATGGATCACTACGGGCACGGCGACAGAAACGCCTACGAGATGAACTTCTACACACACACTGTTGCGCCCGACGACTGGCTTCCCGGCAAGCGAACGGGAATGCTCTACGGGGAGAACAACAACCACAACGGGCCTGGCTGGCAGTTCGCCCAGACCGTTTGGCGCATGATTCCGAACGGACTTAGAGGAGGCACGTTCTTTTGCAATGGCTGGTACGGCGCGTGGGGCGACTGGGCAAGCTTTGGCTTTCTCAACCCGGATGGCACGAACAGGGAGAAGATATGGTATCTGCCGCGTTTCTACGCTTCTATCCACCGCACCGAACGCCTCTTCACCACCAGCGCGCCCGCGAAGGGCCTCCCGACGCTCGCGATCCTCCTCGCGAAGCGCGACATTCCCTTCGGCGTGGACGACAACATGGAGCCGTGGGGTTTTCCGATCAACTCGCGGCTGCGCGTATACTCGCATCTCCGTGACGCGGGATACTACGTGAACGTCATCACTTATGACAAGCTGAATCCCGAATACATGAAGAGCATCGACGGACTCTTCCTCGTCGCGGCGGAACATCTCGCGGACGAAGACATATCCAACATCCGCGCCTACGTGAAGGGCGGAGGACGCCTCTTCTGCGACGCGCGTTGCGGTGGCTTCGACGAGCACAACCTCCCACGCGAGACCGACAACCTCTCCGACGTGCTGGGCGTCAAGTTCAACGGCATCTGGGAATCGCACGACGTGGTGGTGGATCAAGGCGATGTGTGGTTTTCCTCGGCATGGGGCAACATAGTGCGCGCCGACGGCAAGGTCAGGTGGTCGCCGACAACGGCGGAAGTTGTCAACGCCCGCCACGGGCGCAACTACTCGAACAAGGCCGCCGTCTGGACGCGCAACGAATTCGGCAAGGGCAGGGTATACTGGACGAACACGCAGATGGGCACGGTCCGAAGTGAATCGGCCGACGACGAGGTTCCGGCTCGCGAGATGTTCCGCCAGTTGCTTGCGGATGCTGGCATCAATCCGTCCTACACGGTTGCGCCTGACGAAACATGCAACCTGCGCGTCGAGAAGCCGCTCGTCGACGCCAGGGGCAACTGCATGGTGGCTGTCGCGGCGCGGACATACCGTCCGGTGCCGGCGTCGCGGTTGAACCTCCGTCTGCCTGAAGGGCTACGTTTCAAAAAGGCG
>CACYNF010000162.1 GCA_902775595.1 uncultured bacterium
ACTTAGTCAACACTTGGCATAACTTAGTCAACAACTTAGTCAACGACCGTAATTTTTTTACGGCAGCATAACTATCAACCAGAGAGCTCCTGAGGGGGCTCTCTTTTCATTTGTGGAGGGTACGCGCCAATGTACAATGCAGCGCAGTTAATCATCACAGTAGTGGTAGCAGTCCTGGGATCTAATGGACTGTGGGCGTGGATCCAGAGTAGGTCCACGGCGAAGTCGGCCAGACGCTGAAAACAGGTGAGCTGGATGGCCGCATCGGCACTGGCGAGATCGTCTCCATCGAGGGGCGGACCGTCGCCGTAAAGGTGTCGCACACAGAGGAGTCGCTGCGGCCATGGTGCGACCTTGTGCTCGCCCCGCCGAGGCCGCGCGTCATGAAGCGGCTTCTCCCGCAGCTTGCGTCGCTCGGCGTCGGCACGATAGTCCTCGTCGGCGCGAAGAAGGTCGAGAAGGACTTTTGGGGCGCGACGCTTCTCAAGGAGGAGAACTACCGTCCGCTTCTCGTCGACGGGCTTATGCAGGCGGGGACAAGCGTCGTGCCGCGCATGGAGACGCGCAGGAACTTCAGGCGCTTCGTCGGCGACGAGCTTGATTCCCTCTTTCCGACGGCTAACCGTGTAGTGGGGCATCCGGGCGGGGCGCCCAATGCGCCGGCGCAGAAGCCAGGCCGGCTTCTTCTTGCAGTCGGCCCCGAGGGCGGCTGGACCGACGACGAAGTCTCTCTTCTCGAATCCCACGGCTTTTCGCGCTATTCCCTCGGCTCGCGCATACTGCGCACCGACACGGCGCTCGTCGCGCTCCTCGCGCGTTTATGGTAAAATATCCCGCCAAGGCGGATACAGACAATGACAGCGATAATCGACTACAAGGCCGGGAACCTTACGAGCGTGAAGCTTGCCTTCGCCGCGCTTGGCGCGGAGACGCTCGTCACGAGCGACCCCAGGGCGATTGCGGCGGCAGACCGCGTAGTGTTCCCCGGCGTGGGCGCAGCGCGAAGCGCGATGGAGAACCTGAAGGCGTTTGGCCTCGTGGACGCGGTTAAGGAAGCGGCGGCCACCAAGCCGTTCCTCGGCATCTGCCTCGGCATGCAGATACTCTTCGACCACAGCGAGGAAGACGGCGGAGTGGAATGTCTCGGCATCATCCCCGGCCGCGTACGGCGCTTTCCTTCCGTGCCGGGGTTCAAGGTCCCCGAAATCGGCTGGAACGGCGTGGAGGGGCTCGACGGGAAGGAGTTCTACTTCGTCCATTCCTATTATGCGGAGGTCGTCCCGGAGACCACTGGCGTTGCCGAATACGCCGGCGTTAGGTTCACGGCGATGGTGAGGAAGGGCCGCCTCTGGGCATGCCAGTTCCATCCCGAGAAATCCGGACGCATTGGCCTTGAACTGCTGAAGGAGTGGCTGTCATGCTGACTAAACGAGTGATCCCCTGCCTCGACGTGCGCAACGGCCTTGTCACGAAGGGCGTCAAGTTCAAGAACAACGTCGATCTCGGCGATCCCGTGGAGATGGCTGTCAGGTATTCCGACGGCGGCGCGGACGAGCTCGTCTTCTACGACATCACCGCGAGCGCCGAGCGCCGTCCAATCGACATCAAGATGGTCGAGGCCGTCGCAAAGGCCATCCGCATCCCGTTCGCCGTTGGAGGCGGCATATCGTCCGTAGCGGACATGGAGCGCGTGATTCTCGCCGGCGCCGAGAAGATATCGGTCAATTCCCTCGCTGTGAGGAACCCGCAGATAATCGCGGAGGGAGCCAGGGCGTTCGGCGCGCAGTGCATAGTCCTCGGCATGGATCCTGTGAAGAGCGGCGCGACGGCGAGCGGCTACGAGATAACGACGAGGGGCTTCCGCGAGCATACGGGGATCGACGCGGTGGAGTGGGCGAAGAGGGCGGCTGGCCTTGGGGCCGGCGAGATCGTCGTCAACTCGGTTGACGCGGACGGCACGCGCGAGGGGTTTGAGCTTGAGATAACGCGCCTCATCGCCGAAGCGGTTGACGTGCCTGTAGTCGCCTCCGGCGGTGCAGGGAGGCCAGAGCACCTCGTCACGGTGTTCGAGAAGGCGAAGGCCGATGCCGCGATAGTCGCGGGCATGATCCATTTCGGCGACTACACCATTTCAGACATAAAGGCGGCCATGCACGCGGCGGGCGTACCGACGCGCATGAGCTGGTGACGGCAGGTCTTCGCGGTATGGCAGGGATCCCAGAGCTCGTCGGACGCATTCTCGAGAAACGCGGCATATCCGCAGCGGAGATCGACGACTTCCTGTCGCCGTCGATTCGCGACCTCGCGCCGGCTCGGGAGCTGCCGAACGTCGAGGCCGCTGCCGAGGCGATACTCTCGGCGGTCCGCGCCAGGCGCAGGATCGTCGTCTTCGGCGACTATGACTGCGACGGAGTCTGCGCGACCGCCATACTCGTCAGGACTCTCGCCGCCTTCGGCGCGGACGTGTCGCCGTTTCTCCCGGAGCGTCTGAGCGAGGGCTACGGCATGTCCGAGGCGTCGGTCGCGAGGATGCTCGCCGAGAATCCCGGCGTCGGTCTCGTGGTGACTGTCGACAACGGAATAAACTCCGTTGAGAACATCGCGTTCCTGAGGGGGAAGGGCGTTGATGTCGTGGTCACTGACCATCATCTTCCCGGAGAGGTTCTTCCCAACTGCGTGGTCGTCAACCCGAAGGTCTCCCACCCCGACGTCTTCGAGAACCTCTGCGGAGCGGGCGTCGCGTTCCTCCTCGCAGGAGAGCTTGTATCCCGCGCGAAGTCGGCGGGGCTCTATTCCGGGCCGTCGCTCGCGGGGCCGCTTCTCGTTCTCGCGGGGCTTGCGACAGTCACCGACGTCATGCCGCTCCTCGGGCAGAACCGCATACTTGTCGCGGAGGCGCTCAACCGCTTCGACGCGCTCGCGCCCGTCGGACTCAGGGCTCTCTTCGCAAAGGCGGCGAAGCGCGGGGTCGCGCGCCACACGTCGAGGGACTTCGGCTTTCTTCTCGGGCCGCGCATCAACGCCGCCGGGAGAATCGCATCAGGCGCCGAGGCGCTGCGGCTGGTTCTCGCGGACGACCAGGACGAAGCCGGCGAGGCGGCGCGCATCGTCAACGGACGCAACGACGAGCGGAAGTCCATCGAGCAGAAGATGCTCGAGGACGCGCTCGCAAAGGTCGTGCCGGGAGCGGCCGCGCAGGTCATAGACCTTCCGGACGGACATCAGGGCGTGGCGGGGATCGTCGCGGCACGCGTTATGGAGCGCATGGAGCCGAAGGTCCCAGTCTGCGTGGTCGTAGGCGGGCATGGTTCCGCGCGGGCGCCCGACGGAATCAACGTGCGCGACGCGCTTGCAGCGTCGGGAGATTTCCTCGACCGCTTCGGCGGACACGCCGCGGCAGCCGGGTTTTCGGTGAAGGCGGGGCTGGTCGACGCGTTTCGCGCGAGGTTCGCCGAGGTCTGCTCTGGATTCGCGGCCGGGGCGCGTTCGGATGCGCTGGACGACGGAGTGGACGCCTGGGTGACGCCCGAAGACCTTACTCTCGACGTCGTCGGGTGGATGTCGAGGCTCGAGCCGTTCGGAGAGGGCAACCCCGAGCCGCTGTTCGGGATGAAGGACGCCGTTCTCTGCGACATCCGGCCTCTTGGGCAGGAAGGGCGACATCTCGCGCTCACGGTCAACGGTATGCGCGGAGTGTGGTGGGGGCGCGGCGACGTCGTTGAGGATCTGCGCCGTGGCTCGTCCGCCTCGCACGACGTTATCTTCACGGTCGCCGAGTCGGAATACGGCGGCCCCCATGTCGAGCTGCGCGTAGTCGAAATACGCTGACGGCAGCTGCAACCGCGGCAAATCCATCGTGCCATCTTGGCAGGGGCGCATCTCCGAGGCGCCCGCATCCCCGCGGCATATGTGTCGGGCCGTCAGATGTATAGCGGCGGCACGTCCGCGGAGGGGCGAGTTTCTATTTTCGGGGACAGGCCCCACGAAAGCCCGATTTTTCAACGTTTTCGTGGCATTGGCCCAGCCGTCACCCCTCGTTCGGGCCTCCTTGCCGTCCTTTTGCCTGTCGGCGACCTCCGAACGAATTCACTTTCAAT
>CACYNF010000163.1 GCA_902775595.1 uncultured bacterium
GCAGCGCTGGACCTTTGACAAGGTGGACACCAAGCTGCAAGGCATCATGGCCGGCATCTTCAAGGCGGCCCACCGCACGGCCGAGGAGTTTGGCGAACCGGGCAACTATGTGCTGGGCGGCAATATCGCCGGCTTCCGCAAGGTCGCCGAGATGCGCGGACAGGCGCGCGCGCTCGAGGTCTGGACCGACCAGACCGGCCTCCAGTTCTACGCGGGCAACTTCATCCAGGACGGATGGACCATGAAAGACGGCCGCCCCATGAAGCGCCGCAGCTATCTGGCGCTCGAGACGCAGCACTTCCCGAACTCGCCGAACCGTCCCGACTTCCCGACCACGAACCTCAGGCCCGGCGAGGTCTACAGGACCGTCACGGAATACCGGTTCAAGGCTCGCTGAGCCGATCTGCGCATCGATTCTCCGCCGATTCCCGCGGCTAGCACTTTTGGGTGATTGGTCAATTATAATCGCGTAGAAACTTAAGGTATGCACCTGCAACAGGAGATGAGATGGGAAAATTAGCATTTGCGGCTGCGGCCGTGCTGTCGGTCGGCGCGATCTTCGGAGCTGACGGAATAAAGGACGCGATGCCGTTCAAGTTCGGCGTCGCGATCCCTGCCAGAATATTCATGCGCGCGCCGAACGACTCGTCGCGCCTCGTCGAGCGGCACTTCAACTCCATAACGCCCGAGAACGAGATGAAGCCGGCCTCGCTGCAGCCGAAGGAGGGCGAGTTCCGCTGGGATGTCTCGGATCGCTTCGTCGCGTTCGGCGAGAAGAACAAGATGAAGATCATCGGACACTGCCTTGTGTGGCACAACCAGACGCCGCACTGGTTCTTCGTGAACGCGGACGGATCGAAGGCCGACCGAGAGACGCTGATCGCAAGGATGCGCGCGCACATCCACGCGGTCGTCGGACGCTACAAGGGACGCATCCACGGATGGGACGTCGTTAACGAGGCGTTTGACGACGGCGGCAGGCTCCATCCCTCGCCGTGGCGCGACGGAATCGGCGAGGATTTCATCGAGCTGGCGTTTCGATTCGCCCACGAGGCAGATCCCGATGCGGAACTGTACTACAACGACTTCAACATGTTCACCGCCGGCAAGCGCAGGGGCGTAGTCGAAATGGTGCGCAAATTCAAGGAGAAGGGCGTGCGAATCGACGCCGTCGGACTCCAGAGCCACGCCGGACTCAAGGGTCCGAAGGCCGAGGAGTACGAGGCTACTATCGAGGCGCTCGCTTCCGTGGGCGTAAAGGCGATGATCACCGAACTCGACGTCAGCGCGCTGCCGAGCGCGTGGGGTCTCACCGCCGAGATCACGTCCAGGCACGACTACGACGAGAAGTACAATCCGTGGAAGGACGGTGTCCTGCCGAAGGACGTCGAGAAGGAGCACGCAAGACGCTACATCGACCTCTTCAAGATGTACCTGCGACACGCGGACGTAATAGACCGCGTCACGTTGTGGGGGCTTACGGACGGCGACTCCTGGCTGAACGACTTCCCGGTAAGGGGACGCACGGACTATCCGCTGTTCTTCGGTCGCGACGGACAGATGAAGCTGTGCGCAAAGGCCGTATGGCGTCTCGCGCAGCAGACCGCAGAAAAGAAGTCCAAGAACGGCAAATAGGATTTCAGATTCTTCGCCTCGCCGTCAGTCCGCGGCGAACGGGTTGACGACGGCCATCCTTCGCGTCTTTTCCCCAACTCGACTTGATTCTTTCCCAAGTTCGTCAAGAAAATACAAGCTCTAGTGCCCGCCCGATAGGGTGATGGCGCCGTGGCGTGGCAGATGGTATAATGTCCGCATGAAAAGCACCACAGCACATGCGGCTTTCGCCGCGCTATCGGCCGTTTCCCTGTCTGCCATCGCTGGCAATCCGCTCGTGAAGGGCGTGTTCACGCCCGATCCCGCGCCGTTCGTGCACGGCGACAAGGTGTACATGTTCACCGGACACGACGAGAACGACGCCAAGTTCTTCAAGATGAAGGAGTGGTTCGTCTTCGAGAGCGAGGACCTCGTCAACTGGAAGAGCCTCGGCGCGCCGCTGAGCCTCGAGACGTTCGCATGGGCGAAGAAGGACGACAAGGCGTGGGCGAGCCAGGCCGTCGAGCGCAACGGGAAGTGGTACTGGTACGTCTGCTGCAACTGCGCGCAGGGAGACGCAATCGGCGTCGCGGTGGCGGACCGCCCCGAGGGACCCTACAGCGACCCAATCGGCAAGCCGCTCGCAGTCGGCGCGTCGTTCATCGACCCCACGGTTTTCGTCGACGACGACGGACGTGCCTACCTCTTCTGGGGCAACAAGGGATGCTGGTACGGCGAGCTGAACGCGGACATGGTCTCGTTCAAGGACGGATGGCGCGAGATACCGGGCTTCGACGACGAGAAGTGCTTCGGTCCGAAGTCCGTGCGCATGAACTGGGCCCACGGCAAGGAGGAGCCCATTGTCTCCTACGAGGAGGCGCCGTGGGTGATGAAGCGCAACGGAACATACTACCTCTCCTACGCCGCGGGCGGAGTTCCCGAGCACATGGCGTACTCCACCGCGCCGACGATCAACGGACCCTGGACCTACCGCGGCAAGATCATGGACACGCCGCACAACAGCTTCACGATACACGGAGGCAACATCGAGTTCAAGGGCCGCAGCTACATGTTCTACCACAACGGCGCCCTGCCGGGCGGCGGAGGCTTCAAGCGCTCCGCCTGCGTCGAGGAGTTCAAGTGGAACGAGGACGGGACGATTCCGTTCATCCCCCAGACGAAGGAGGGCGTGCAGCCTCCGGGCGCTATTGAAGACAAGGAGGGCAAGTTCTGGATCGACGGGTCGAAGGGACACGGCTACGGCAGCCGCAGGACGGGACGCGACAACGACGCGTGGCCAGAGCTCGCCGCCGTGTGGCTGAAGCGCACCCTCCGCGTCGAGTGACGCGCCGTGCGAATATAGCCCGAATGGGCGATTTGTGCCGCGGAGACGATGTGGTATAATTGGCGTATGAAAGTTCCATTCCTAGAGAAGGTCGGCTACAGTCTTGGCGACGGGGCGGCGAACCTCGTCTTCCAGCTGATGATGATGTTCCAGCTCATGTTCTACACGGACGTCCTGGGCATCGGTGCGGGCGCTGCGGGGCTCGTGCTGCTCGGCGCGCGCGTGTTCGACGCCTTCGTCGATCCCCTCGCCGGGATACTCAGCGACAGGACCTCCACGAAATGGGGCAAGTACCGTCCGTGGGTCGTCGGCACGGCTGTTCCGTTCGCGCTCGTCTTTGCGCTCTCGTATCTTTCGCCGGACTGGGGCGTGCGCGCCAAGACCGCGTGGGCCGCTGGTACATATGCGCTTTTGATGGCGCTCTACAGCTTCAACAACACGCCGTATTCCTCGCTTGGCGGGGTGATGACGGACGACGGACGCGAACGCACTTCCGTTGCGACGGTCCGCTTCGTCGCCGCCACGGTCGCGACCATCGTCGTGCAGGTGGCGACGCTTCCGATGGTTAAGATGTTCGAGGACCCGCGCACGGGATGGTCCGTGACGGTAGGCATCTACGCCGTCTTCGCGGCCGTAATGCTCGTCGTCAGCGGATGCGTGGCGAAGGAGCGCATCGCGCCACCCGCTACGCAGAAGAACTCGATCAGGGAGGACCTCAGGAGCGTGTTCGGCGACGTGCCGTGGCGTGCGATGTTCACGCTCACGCTCTTCCTCTTCGTGACGCTCGCGCTCTGGGGCAGCGCGTCCGCCTACTACTTCAAGTACGCCGTTCCTGAGGATGTGCTCGACTTCTCGCTCTTCAACGGCGTCGGCCAGGGGATTACGTTCGTCGCCGTCGTGACGCTTCCCGGGATCCTCAGCGACCGCTTCGGCAAGAAGACGACCTACCTCGTCTGCCTGGCGCTCACGGCCGTCTTCACCGCCGGGTTCTACTTCGTGCCCGCGACGAGCCGCTGCGGGCTTCTCGTCCTGGGCGCGCTCAAGTCGCTCGCCTACGCGCCGACGATTCCGCTTCTCTGGGCGATGATGGGCGATGTGGCGGACCACGGCGAATGGGTTTCTGGCCGTCGCGCGACGGG
>CACYNF010000164.1 GCA_902775595.1 uncultured bacterium
GAGGTTGTCGGTCGCACCCTGATAGCGCTCCTTGAACGCGGCGACGCCCTTCTCGTAGAATGCGGCGTCGTTCGCCACGAGGTTCGCGGGTATCTCGACCACATTGGGAAGCTTCGCCGGATTGTCGAACATCGGCGCGAGAATGCAGTCGAAGGAGGAAAGATCGTAGCCACGCGGATAGAGGACGACGCCGCACTTCGCGCCGAGCCTGCGTGCAAGCGCCTTAGCCGCGTAGAAAGTGCCAGAGCCCGTTCCTATAACGACCGTACCTGGTTGGGAAGACTCTCGCGCCCCTTTTTCTCTGCGTCTCTGCGTCTCTGCGTTAAAAACTTCCAGCCCCTGCAGAAGCCCCACAGTCCTTATGCCAAGCCTGTCAAAAAGATAGCTGAGCATCTTGTGGAACGGCGACTTGAACTTCACCGGCACAAGCTGGAAGTCAAGCCCCAGCGCGCGCGCGAACGCCTTTGACTGGTTTTCGTGCCCGGCCTTTCCGTCGGTAAGTACAATGGCTTTGGCGCTATTCGTCATACGATTCCCGCGGGAATGCGCATTGTCTTGCGGCATGCGCTCTTCAGAAGTTCCTTCACGGCCGCGCGCATCTGCCGCTTTGCCGCGCCCATCGACGCCTTTATCGTGCAGCCCGCCGCCTTGCGGTGCCCGCCGCCGCCGAACTTCGCGGCAAGGACGGTCGCGTCCCAGTCGCCGCGCGTTCTTATCGAGCAGCGGACCTCCTTCGTGCGGTCGGGGATCTGGTAGAAGAAAAGAGCGATCTCGTTCCGCGCAACGGAGCGCGGGATCTCGATAATGTCCTCTGCCTCCGCCTTCGTGCCGCGCACCTCGCGGAAGTCGTCGCGCGTCAGCGTAACCTCGGCGACCCTCCTGTTCTTCCAGATGTGGAGAGAGCGCCACGCGATGCGCTTGAGCTCGATCGCCTTGCGCGGGAAGGTCCCGTATATTATGTCGTTGATGAAGGCGGTGCGCACGCCGTACTTGAGGAGGTCACCGGCGGCGCGCAGGGTGCGCTGGCTCGTCGAATCGTAGGCGAAGCGGCCCGAATCCGTTATCATCGCGACCCACAGCGCCTCTGCGGATGCGCGGTCGAGCTTCCACTCCATCCACTTCGCGAAGCGCCAGACTATTTCGCCCGCGCTCGACGCCGCGGGGTCGACGATCTGCACGTCGCCGAAGGAGCCGTCGTTCGTGACGTGGTGGTCGATGCAGATGCACTTCAGCCCCCTCGCGACCGGCTCGACCTCCGGCGGCATGCGGCTGAAAGAGCTGCAGTCCACGGCGATGAAGAGGTCGAACTGCCCGCCGAGCCGCCGGCGCGCGGTCTTCAGCTTCCGCACCGGGATCAGATCGGCGACGCCCTCGAGGAAGCCGGGCTTCCCGAGCGCGTTGAGGTCTGCCGTCGCCCACGCGTCCTTCCCCGCGCCTCTCAAAAACCGCGCGAGCGCGATCATCGAGCCAAGCGAATCCCCGTCGGGGCTCAGGTGGCCCGAGACGAGGATGCGCTTTGCGCCCGTTATCAGCCGCTTCGCCGCGGCATAGCTCTCCCGCTTGTCCATCGGGGAGAATTATACCATAATTAAAGCAGGTTGCGCTGGATCTTGCCGGAGATGGTCTTCGGCAGCTCGTCGCGGAAGACGACTATGCGCGGGTACTTGTAGGGGGCGGTGTGCTCCTTGACGTACCGCTGCACTTCCTCCTTGAGCGTGTCGGTGCCGTGCACTCCCTTGACGAGCACGATCGACGCCTTGACGATCTGCCCGCGCACGGGATCAGGCGCAGCGGATACGCCGCACTCGAGGACGAACGGAAGCTCCATTATGACGTTCTCGATCTCCGCGGGGCCGATGCGGTAGCCAGACGACTTGATGACGTCGTCCGCGCGGCCGACGTAGTGGTAGTACCCGTTTTCGTCCTTCCACGCGAGGTCGCCGGTGTGGTAGAAGCCGCCGCGCCACACCTCGTCCGTCTTCTCCTCGTCCTTGTAGTAGCCGAGGAAGATGCCGGGGTGCGGGTTCTTCCTGTCGGTCCTGACGACGATCTCGCCGTTTTCGCCGGGCGGGACGCTTTTGCCGTCAGCGTCGACGAGATCCACGCCGTAGTCGGGAACGGGCTTGCCCATCGAGCCGGGCTCCAGCTCGTCGCCGAGGAGGTTCGCGAGCGAAAGCGTCGTCTCGGTCTGGCCGAAGCCCTCGGCGATCTCGAGCCCCGTCGCGCGCTCGAACTGCGTCCACACCTCGGGGTTAAGCGCCTCGCCCGCGGTCGTAGCATGGCGGACGGACGTGAAGTCGTACTTCGAGATGTCCTCCTTTATGAGCATGCGGTAGATGGTGGGCGGCGCGCAGAACGTCGTGATGTTGTACTTCTCGAACATCGGCAGCACCTTCTCGGCGTCGAAGCGCTCGAAGTCGTAGGTGAAGACCGCCCCCTCGCATAGCCACTGGCCGTAGAACTTGCCCCAGAGCGCCTTGCCCCAGCCGGTCTCGGAAATCGTGAAGTGGAGGCCGTCGCGTTCGACCAAGTGCCAGTACTTCGCCGTAACGAAGTGCCCAAGCGCGTACTTGCAGCTGTGGAGCGCCATCTTGGGGTAGCCGGTCGTGCCGCTCGTGAAGAACATGAGCATCGGATCGTTGCCGCACGGCGAATCTGCGGTGCGCTCGAAGACGTCGGAGAAGGCGGGGACCTCGGCGTTGTAGTCGTGCCAACCGTCGCGCTTGCCGTAGACAAGCACCTTGACGAGCTTCGCTCCGATCTCCTTCTCGGCGGCGTCCGCCTCGATCGCGACGTCGCCGTCTCCGGTGCAGAAGATCGCCTTGACGTCGCCGGCCTGGAAGCGGTACGTGAGGTCATGGCTCTTGAGCTGGCTCGTCGCGGGAATCGCGACTACGCCGAGCTTGTGGCACGCAAGCATCGTCGGCCAGAACTGGAAGTGGCGCTTCAGTATCAGCATCACCTTGTCGCCCTTGCCGAGCCCGAGCGACTTCATGTAGTTGGCGACGCGGTTCGACTGCTCCATCATGTCCTTGAACGTGAAGCGCCTCTCGCGCATGTGCGCCGAGACGTGGAGCATCGCGAGGCGGTTGGGGTCCTTCTTCGCGATTTCGTCGACTATGTCGAACGCAAAGTTGAACTCGTCGTCGTGTTCGTAGGAGATGTGGACGAGCTTGCCTTCGCCGTCCTCCTCGCACTTGACGAACTTCTCGGCGAGAAGCGGCTCGTTCGGCTTGCGCCGGCGCATGCGGACCATCGGGAGCGACTGCTCCTCGGTGTTGCCGGCCATGATCATCGCGAGGAACTGGCATTTCTTGCCGCCGACCGCTATCATGCCGTGGGGCGTAGAGGACTTGTAGAATATCGAGTCGCCGGCGTTCAGCGTCTCCTCGTGGTCGCCGACCTTGACGCGCATCGAGCCCGAGACGACATAGTCGAACTCCTGGCCGTCGTGCGTCGTCGTGTGTATGGGCATCTTCTGCTGGCGTTCGTCGTATTCGTACGTGACGAAGTAGGGAGTCGCGAGGCGGCCCTTGAACATCGCAGCCATGTTGCGGATGAGTATACCCTGCTCGTTGACGGTGACTGGGCCCTGACCGGCGCGGTTGACCTGGAAATGCGAGAGCTTGGCGGAATGGCCTTCGAGAAGGGCCGTGATGTCAATGCCGAACGCAAGCGCACACTTGTGGAGGAACGTGAACGGCGGGTCCATCGTCGAGTACGCGAGGCAGTGGATCGGGAAAACAAAATATATTTACGGAGCCGGAAGGAACGGTCCTCTGGACTGGCAGGACTATGCGGACTGCAGCTCTTTCGTACATGGGGTGTTTTCTCATTTTGGAGTTGAGATCGGATGGACGACAGTGGAACAGGAGAATTCCGGTTCAAAGGTATGTGAGAACAGCCTGTCGAAAGCAGAGCCGGGAGACATCGTCCTTTTCTATGACGGCGGGTCAATCCGCTCCGGTGGATCCGGGCATGTCGGCATATACTCCGGCAGTGGGAACATGGTTCACAAT
>CACYNF010000165.1 GCA_902775595.1 uncultured bacterium
GCGTGATCATACGCAAATCGACGCATGGCGACAAACGCGTCCATTATTCGGATACTGACGTCTATCGCGATCTTGCTCCGAAGCACTGCCGACAACATGGCAACGCCTTGTTCTGTAAAAGCATACATCGGCACTCCGGAATGCTTGAGCGTCTCGAACCGGTCACAATTTGTGACCAGTTCCCGCATCTCAGATTCCACCAGCCGGAACATGAATCTGTCGGGGAATCTCTCAATGTTACGCTTGACCGCCAGCGTAAAGGGCGCGCGTGAAATATCCGCCGGGCGAAGCCCGCTTGCGCAGCAAGTCGCTAGAGCGGTGCGCGCGCGTCAAAATCATGCCGTATCCCCCGAAGGAGCGTAGCGACTGAGCGCCGAAGGCGGCTCAATGCGGGGTGTGGGGTGCCCGCAAACTGCGGGTCGTGCGAGCATGTCGGGCGTAGGCCTCGCATTTTTCAATTGAGCTGTAGTTGAAGAATCGGTTGGGTTGGAGAATCACTGATGTGGCATGGTTGTGTCGGAATATTTTTTAGATTCGACACGAAGAATGGTTGAGTCAGTTTTTGATTTTTTAACGAACGCCGTTCCCGGGCTCGAATATGGCGACTGTGCCACCCTCGTCGCAGAGGGCGAAGCTCTCCCGGCCGCTTTTGCGGACGCTGCGCGTGGAAACGGAAAGCGCCTTGGCGTCCGATGGCGTCCGCGCAGGATCGTCCGCGTATACGGTCATTTTCCATTCGCCGTCGTCGAGGAAATCAAGAGGAAGATCGACAGTCCTCGCGCGGACGGTCGTCGCGGCGAAATAGAACCTTCCGTCGTGTGTCTCGCGGACGACCGCGTAGAACTCCCCACATCGGCCGGCGACGGGGCGCGTATCTTTCCATGCGGCGGGAAGGCGGCGCAGCGCCTCTATGCCGGCCGCGCCACGATAGCGCTCAGGCCAGTCGCAGAGCGTCATGAGCGGCGAGTCGAACTGGATGCACTGCGCGAGCGAGTGGGCGCGCGTTCCCATCTCCTCCGCCCAGTGTGGACAGTGATCCGTCTCGTCACCATAGCGATGGCCTTTCGCGACCTGCGGCGCGAAGTCCCTTGAATAGATGTTGCAGAACCCGCCGGGCGTGAAGTCGGCAGGGCCAAGCAGAAACCTTGTGAACGGCAGCGTCGCACAGTGTTCGGGCGTATTCTTGCGGTTGAAGATGTTCGCCTCGTTCCCAAGAACGGCCTCGCGCGTGATCATGTTGGGCCATGTGCGCTCCACGCCGGTCGACTTAAACGACCCGTGGAAGTTGACCATGATCCTGTGGCGCGCGGCCACGCGGCAGACGCGTTCGCACCAGTTCACGATCTCCTGGTCCTGACGTTCGAGGAAGTCCGTCTTCACGCCGGAGACGCCCCACTTCTCAAGGCGCGAAAACGTCTCTTCAATGCCGACATCCTCGATCTCCATCCAGTGTATCCAGACCCATATTCCCACGCCCTTCTCCTTCGCGTGCGCGACGATTCGCTCCAGGTCAAAACCCTTTCGCGGCTCAAGCCGGACGTTGGGTCCGTGGTTGGGACGCCGCGCGAAGCCGTACCATCCGCCGTCGATCGTGTGGTACGGCCAGCCCATCTCGGCGGCGAAATCAACGAGCTTCAGCGTGAGCTCCGTCGAGAGCGAGTTGTTCGACTCGACCCACCAGTCCCATGTGCTCGCGCCGGGCTTGACGAACGAGAAGTCGATCGACGGATCCGGCGGAGGATTCAAATTGACGATGATGTCGTTCTTGCGGATAAGGTCCAGAGCGTCGTCTCCGACGATCGCGACACGCCACGGGCTCGCGGCCGGAGCGGTAGCGATTACCGCCACGTCCGCCGTCGCCGCGTGGCTCGGAGGTATCTTCGATAGCGACGCGACGAGGCGCGTGTCACCGTCGCGGTTCGCCGCGCGGTAGAAAAGCCCAGCCCAGTTAGATAGCGCCGCCTCGCACAGCGCGATCGTGGCTCCTCGCGTTTCCACAAGGACCGGCATGCCGACGTAGCGCGAACCGTCGATCTCCGCGAGCGGACCGCGCACAAACGGCGCCTCATGCGAATTCTGTTCGCTCGCATAGGTCGTGGTCCACGCCAGGGTGTCCGGCTCGAATCGCCATTCTGTAAGCTCATCCTTTATCTGGAAGCCGTCGAAGGCGGTCTGACGCGGAAACGCATAGCGGAAAGCAATGCCCTCGTCATACGCCCTGAACACGATGTCCATCCTCCGCGGATGTTTCGTAACGGACATTCCCCCGATTTCGATGCGCGCGGCGCGCGCTTCCACCTCCTCGAGTTCGACGACAAGTTCGTTGTAGCTGTCGCGCACTTTGCCGCGCCGGTAAAGAGAGGTCTCCCATGTTGTGTCGGCTTTTGAGCGACGCACGCCGAGAACGCGCATCGCGGCAAGTTCCGCGGCGTCTTTGTCGTAATCGTTAGCTATCGCGAATCTGAACCCCATCGCGGAGGGCTTCACCAGTGTCTTCCCGTCGCGAAGGAGCGACCAGCGCATTCCTCCGTCGTCCGTGCTGAAGACGGCCTGAAGCCGTCCATCGGGCGAAAAAACCGTCAACGGACTGTTTGTTCCATAGCCAGCCGCGAGCGCTGCGCTGAACGTCGCCAATATGGCCAGCGTTGTCCATTTTAATTTCCACTGCATAATCACGTGGCGCGGCGGGCGCTTTCGAGAGTGTTCCAGAGGAGCATCGTTATCGTCATCGGCCCGACGCCTCCCGGAACGGGAGTAATTGCGCCTGCAACCTTGGAGCAACTTTCGAAATCAGCGTCGCCAACGAGACGGAAACCCTTCGGCTTCGTCGCGTCGGGAATCCTGTTTACGCCGACGTCTATTACTACCGCGCCCGGTTTGAGCATGTCGCCGGTAAGCGTGTTCGGCCGCCCTGCCGCGACGACTACTATGTCGGCGTCACGCGTGAAGTGCCCGACGTCAGGCGTTCCCGTGTGGCAGAGCGTCACCGTCGCGTTCGTCTCCTTGCGGGCGAGAAGCGCAGCGACTGGCTTGCCGACGATGTTGCTGCGCCCGATCACGACTGCATGCTTGCCGCGGATGTCCATCCCCGAGAATTCAATCAGCTTGATTATACCGTGCGGCGTGCAGGGAAGAAAGCATTCGTCGCCGATCATCATCTTGCCGACGTTGATGGGCGTGAAGCCGTCGACGTCCTTCTCGGGCGCAATCGCGTCTATGACCGCCTTGTCGCGTATGTGCTTCGGCACGGGAAGCTGCACGAGGATGCCGTGTATCTCGGGATCGCAGTTGAGTTTCTTCACGAGCGAGACGAGCTCCTCCTCCGTCGTCTCGGCGGGAAGGCGTATTTCGCGCGAGAGCATCCCCGCCTCGGTGCATGCCTTTTCCTTGGCGGTGACATAGCTCACGCTTGCGGGATTGTCGCCAACGAGAATCACGGCGAGACCTGGCGTGACGCCCTTCTCCGACTTCAGCGCGGCGACTCCGGCCGCGATCTCCCCGCGCAGGCTGCGCGCAAGCTCCTTGCCGTCTATCAGCTTCATTTTGCCGATTCCTTTCTGTCCCCGACGGGATCTTCCTCCCATTCGACATAGCGGACGTCTTTGTCCTTCAGGTACGCCTTAGCCTTGACAGAGCGTGTCATCCCCATCGACTCGCACTCTATCGTTATCTCGAAGATTGTCGTGTCGTCAGGCTTGAACAGCAGATAGTTGCTCGCCTCGGTGCCTACCTGGGCGTTGTTGCCGCCGTAGTCGGCGACGCGCTGCTGGAGATCCTGGAAGTCCTTGTACTGCCACCAGCTCTGGGTCTCGTCGACGTCGTAGTCCGGTTCCTCGCTTTTTGCGCCGAGGATGGCGTCGATGTTCTCCGTG
>CACYNF010000166.1 GCA_902775595.1 uncultured bacterium
CGAGGGCATCCTCACGGTGCGCGGCGGCATGACCTCGCACGCGGCTGTCGTCGCGCGCGGCATGGGCGTCTGCTGCGTCTCCGGCTGCCAGGATATCCAGATGGACGAGGAGCACAAGCGCTTCACGCTCGGCGGAAAGGTCTTCAAGGAGGGCGACTGGCTCTCCATCGACGGCTCGACCGGCTACATCTACGACGGCGTCATCCCGACCGTCGACGCGACGATCGCAGGCGAGTTCGGCCGCATCATGAACTGGGCCGACAAGTTCCGCAAGCTGCACGTCCGCACCAACGCCGACACGCCGCGCGACGCCCGCAAGGCGCGCGAGCTGGGCGCGGAGGGCATCGGCCTCTGCCGCACGGAGCACATGTTCTTCGAGGCCGACCGCATCGCGGCGTTCCGCGAGATGATCTGCGCCGACACGGTCGAGGAGCGCGAAATCGCGCTCTCCAAGATCCTGCCCTACCAGCAGGACGACTTCGAGCAGCTCTTCGAGGCCCTCGAGGGCAAGCCGGTTACGATCCGCTTCCTCGACCCGCCGCTGCACGAGTTCGTGCCGCACAGCGAGGACGAGATCAAGCTGCTCGCGAAGGCGCAGCACAAGACCGTCGCCGAGATCGAGGATCTCATCGACTCCCTCCACGAGTTCAACCCGATGATGGGCCACCGCGGCTGCCGCCTCTGCGTCACCTACCCGGAGATCGCGCGCATGCAGACCACGGCCGTCATCCGCGCCGCGGTCAAGGTCCAGAAGTCGCACCCGACGTGGACCGTCAAGCCCGAGATCATGATCCCGCTCACGGGCGACGCCAAGGAGCTCAGGTTCGTCAAGGAGATCGTCGTCAAGACGGCGAACGAGGAAATCGCGCACGCCGACGTCAACATCGCCTACAAGGTGGGCACGATGATCGAGATCCCGCGCGCGGCGCTGATCGCCGACGAGCTCGCGAAGGAGGCGCAGTTCTTCTGCTTCGGCACGAACGACCTCACGCAGATGACCTACGGCTTCTCGCGCGACGACGCGGGCAAGTTCCTCTCGGCCTACTACGACAAGAAGATCTTCGAGAACGACCCGTTCGCGAAGCTCGACCAGGACGGCGTAGGCAAGCTCATGAAGATGGCGATCGAGCTCGGCAAGGCCGTGAGGCCCAACCTCCACTGCGGCATCTGCGGCGAGCACGGCGGCGATCCCTCGTCCGTCGAGTTCTGCCACAAGCTCGGCCTCGACTACGTCAGCTGCTCGCCGTTCCGCGTGCCGATTGCGCGCCTCGCGGCGGCACAGGCCGCGCTCAGGGACTGAGCGCCGTGAACGTGCTGTCCACCGAGATCCCGGGCGTGGTTGTCGTCGAGCCGCAGGTGTTCGGCGACAGCCGCGGCTGGTTCGCGGAGCAGTACAACGCCGAACGCTACAAGGCCGCGGGGATCGACGCCGACTTCGTGCAGGACAACGAGTCGTTCTCGTCGAAGGGCGTCGTCCGCGGGCTTCACTGGCAGGCGGCGCCCCACACCCAGGCGAAGCTCGTCAGGGTCGTTCGCGGCGCGGTGTGGGATGTGGCAGTCGACATACGCAGGGGCTCCCCGACGTTCGGCCGCCACGTCGCGGTGACGCTCTCGGCCGAGAACCGCCGGCAGCTCTACATCCCGCGCGGGTTCGCGCACGGCTTCATCGTCCTTGAGGACGACACGCTTTTCAGCTACAAGTGCGACAGGCTATACTGCCGCGAGGCGGACCGCGGGATGCTCTTCAGCGACCCTGCGCTCGGCATCGAGTGGCCCGACCTCGGCATGGAGCTCACCCTTTCGGACAAGGACAGGAGGCATCCGCTTTTCAAGGACATCCTCCCATGGTCCGAGGGGTGACAGCCCGCCTCCGGCGCGCTTTACGCCGCAGGGCGGATGTGGTAACATATCCGCGATGAGAGGAAACAGCGGATTTGAATCGAGGGCCTACCTCCTGGACGTGACCGACCGGTGCCCTAACCGGCGGACGATGCAGGAGCTCGTTGACGTGCTCGCGCGTTTCGGCTACACCGAGTTCTGCCTGTACGACACGGCGAAGGAGCGGGAAGTGCCACTTGAGACGGCGAAGACCGAGGCCTACTGCCGTATGCAGGGAATCGGCTTCAAGGTCGTGGGCGAGGACTTCCGCCGCGAGATCGAGGCGGACGCGAAGACAGTAGTCGCGCCGACGTTCGCGGCGCGTTCGCTCTGCGGCCGCATCGAGGAGATGCGCGAGGCGATGGAACGCGCCGAGGCCGCGGGCTCCGAGCGAAAGGCGACGCGTTTTGTCGTGACGGACTTCTCCGACGGCTATGCGTGGCATCCGCTCTGCGTGTCGCTTCCCGCGATAATCCTCGCCGGGAACCTCATGACCGCGGGTCGCGTCGCCGCCAAGATGGACCTCGAGAAGGATCTTTGCTCGGTCATGGACCTCCCCGTCGGTGGGCTTCTCCAGAAGCTCGGCACGCTCTACCTCCGCGGCGGCGCGGTCAGACCGGACTCCTCCGAGTATTTCAACATACTCGCGGGCGATGTCGGCTACTCGCGCCACCCGGGGCTTACGCAGTTCGTGCTCGATGACGTCTCGGCAGTCGCGCGCGGCGTGCGGATTGCGCTTGAGCGCTGGTTAGAGCGCAGCGACTGGGCGAAGGAGATTTCCTATGCGGCGCTCCTGCTCGAATGTTCGTGCCATAGGCGCGACGAGCGGCGTCTCCGTGAGCTCCGCGACCTGCACGGACATGTCTGGCGCATGCGATTCGAGCCGGAGGGCAGGGTCGAATCTCTCGCAAAGCTGCCCAGATTCTGAAAATCCCCAATAAATTGTGTTTCAAAGTCGGGTTGTGGACATGGCCCTGCAAAAACACAATTTCTTGTATTTTACCGCCCTGCCGCCAACAATCGACAAGTTTTCAATCCGCGCCGAGCCTTTTCATCCTTCCATCGTCCGTCCGACAGCAATCCCGCGTCCGCGCTCCGACCACCTCCTCCATGTGCCATCCGCCATTCATCCATCCTTCCAACCTTTACTCAACCACGAACCAACTGCTCCACAACCATTTCCCATCCAGCCAACAACCACGCTCCAACCACAACACAACCATCCTTCGTGTCGAATCCAAGAACGATTTCGACACAACCATCCCACATCCACGATACTTGAATCGACAACACTGAGCTGCACGGCTTTGGCTCGTCCATCAACTGTCTTGTCGAAAAGTGGAAGATTCGCACTTGCATCTCAAAGTCATGATATGGTACAATACATTCCGGCAATGGCGAAAGCCAAAGTCACCGGCAGGCGGAGAGGTCTCCGCTGATGGCGAGGAGAAATCCTCGCCATTAACTTTAAAGACAATGTGCGGCGATGAGTGACAAGGATATAAGCGTTTTCGTCGATGAATCAGGCAGTTTTGCACCTGATTCCAATTCTTCTCGCTATTATTTGATTTGCCTCGTGCTGCATGATCAGGCGGCAGATATTTCTGGGGCCGTCTCCATTCTCGAAGATTCTCTCGATGCGATGGGGCTTGGGCGCAATCACTGTATCCATGCCGGGCCGCTTGTGCGTCGCGAGAAGGAATATGCCGGTATGCGTCGCGAAGAGCGGCGTCGCATATTTGCGCGGATGATGTCTTTTATAAGAAATGCCGATTTTGCCTATAAGTGTTTTGCCCTTGATAAAAAGTTCCTTTCGGGTGAAACGGCTGTGCATGATTTTCTTCTGCAACATATTGTCAGATTCCTCATCGACAATTCTGAATGTCTGAATGCATATTCGCGGCTCAAAATATACTATGATGACGGGCAGCCGCAAATCAAGGCACTGCTTCGCGAGGCCTTTGCCATATATG
>CACYNF010000167.1 GCA_902775595.1 uncultured bacterium
CGCACCTTCCCGCAGTCTTGGGTCAATCCCGATTCTGCGTCCGTCTGCCCCGCGCTGCGCGACATTTTGAACAGTCGGTGACATTTTCGCCGAACTGGTGCATTCTCCCTTGTGATGACAACGGAGAATGGAGAGTTTTACGGACACCTTGCGCGGCGAATGCTTTTCGTGGCGGCGGCAACCGGCGTGTATGGCGCAGTGCTGGCAGTCTGGCGCTCGCCGCTTATGGCGGCGTACGTCGCCGTGAAGCTCCCAATGGTCTTCGTTGGTGCTACGTTTCTTGTGTCGTTGTTCTGCTGGATGGCCGCTCTTGCGACCGGCGCGGGACTCCGGTATCGCGAAGTCCTTGAAGCCGTTTTCTTCACGATGTCCGTTGCGGGCGCGATTCTCTTTGCGGCGGCGCCGGTCGTCTTGTTCTTCGTCTTTTCAGCCGCGCCGGATTCAGGCACGCGCGAGACGATGCGGCTTGCCCATGCGGCGATGTTGTTCGCGCATATCGCCGTGATGGGAAGCGCCGGAACCGTCGGGGTTGCGCTGCTCTACAGAAGCCTCAAGAAGCGCGTACCGGCGGATTGCCGCCTCATCCTTATGATGGGCCTTTGGCTCGCGGCGTTCGCCGTTGTCGGATGCCAGCTCGGCTGGATCATGCGCCCGCTTGTAGGGAGTCCTAACATCTCCGTAGAGTTCCTCCGCTCCGACGCGCTCAAAAGCAACTTCCTTGAATCTCTCTTCACCCAGATCATACCACACCTAATCAACGGAGGAGTCGTGAAATGAGCAACGAGACAACACCAGGACTCGGCGAACTGCTGCGCGCGCCTGGGGAGACGATGGGATTTGCCGAGGGCAAGGCCTGCGGCTGGAGGCTGGCCGCGTTTCTCGCGCTTGTGACGACGGTCGGATGCGCATTGTTCGGGTTTGCCGTCGGTTCGTTCGTGGACCCGACGGTCGCGGCGCTCGACGCGGCGAAGATGGTCGGCATCGCGGCGTTTTCGTTCGTGCTCTGCTTTCCGACGCTGTATGTGTTCGCGACGATTGGCGGATTGAAGCTTTCGCTGGCGCGGACCGCCGTTCTCGGGCTGGTCTGCACAGCGACATTCGGTTGCCTTCTCGCGGCGCTGTCGCCGATTCTATGGCTCTTCGCCGTCTCGACCGAGAGCGCCGCGTTCATCATCGTGCTTTCCTGCTTTCTTGTCTGGCTTGCGCTTGTGTTTGTGGTGCGTCCGATATCGGCGGCCAAGGCGAAGGGGATCGTCGAGAGGTCCATCGGACTTCACATGTGGCTCGTCGTCTTCGCAGTCGTCGCGCTCCAGACCGTCACGCTCGTCCGTCCGATGCTCGCGCCAATCGGCACGCCGCGAAAGCCCGAGGGCAAGTGCTTCTTCCTCATGCACTTCGGCGAGTCGATTGCGGATGAATTTCGCTCTTCGGCAAGATGAGAGCCTTTGTTTTATGAAAGTGGGGAACGCGGAGTCGTACGGGCGTCTGGCGCGGTGGATACTCCGTTGCGGCGCTGGCGTGATATGCGCCTTGTCGTGCTGGCAGTTCGCAAAGCTATTATGGCCTGAAATTGCCTTCACCCTCCATGTTTTCCAAAAGGAGTTTGCGGAGTATGACTTTAACCGAGTCATCGCGGGAGCGGCTATGGATCAAAGCGGGCTTACTAAGATTGCGGTCATCATTCTTCTGATAGAGGCCTGGACTATTTTCAATTGGCATATGTGCGGACTGATTTCGCGGTGGCGAATATGGCGGCTTGCGCACACATCTTTTTTCCTGATTGCCTTTGCGCTGCCGCTCATGTGGTCGATGTGGTACACCTGGGAGTTATGGCGATATATTGCCGTCATGGGAATTACTGTTAATCGCGCAAAAGCCGTGCTCCTTGCGATTCTGTTTTTCTTCTCTCCGGCGTTTTGTGCGGTTAAATGGATTGTCGGCCAGATGCCGCGGACAGAGAACTTGCGAGCGGCTGTGATTTGCCTTTCCGTGGCGCTTGCTGTCGTTTTAGGGATCAATGTTGCCGCACGACTGTCGCTCGCCAGTCATCCGCGTCCGACCATCTGCGAACCATGCGGAGTTTCCGTGCCTCCTGCGAGGTGATGGGAAAAAGACTTCAGCCTTGGGGCAAGTGAATTGGCTCTTTGCCTCTTAACCATAAGTTTGGTATAATGCCGCCGTGCTGTTATGTTGAAGGCTATGCTTGAGACTGGAAGACAGATTGGGCCCTATCGCGTCGTGCGTCCGCTCGGGAAGGGCGGAATGGCCGAAGTGTACGAGGTGGAGAACGAACGGCTCGGCGCGCGCTTCGCGTTGAAGGCGTTCACGCTCGACCACGGCGAGGTCGAGTTTCTGCGCAAGCGCTTCCAGGTCGAGGGACGTCTCCTCGCGCGCCTGTCGCATCCGCGCATCGTGCGCGTCTACGACATGGACGTGGACGCAGAGTCGGGGCTTCCGTACTATGTCATGGACCTTGTTCTCGACGAGTCGGGGCGTCCGCGCTCGCTGAAGGACATGCTCGAAAGCGGCGACGCGACGGAGGAGCTTGCGGCGAACTGGTACGAGGACCTCCGCGAGGGGCTGGAGTACATCCACGCGATGGGCGTCGTCCATCGCGATGTCACATTGGAAAACGTGCTCGTCGGCTCGGACGGACGCGCGGTGCTTTCCGACTTCGGCGTTTCGAAGATCCTTCCGCGAGACCTCAGGGCGGAGCTGAAGGAGACCGTCAACACGCTCGTGCAGGGCGGCAAGCCCCTGATGGGCAAGTCGTTCTACATCGCGCCCGAAGTCGCGGAAGGAGGCGACGAGTCCGAGGCGTCCGACTTCTATTCGCTCGGCGTGATGATGCTGCGCCTCATCACGCAGGTGTGGTACGCGCCTGGCGTGAACCTGGACGACCTGCTCCTCCCGTTCGACCCACAGTGGCGGCGTATCATCCCGGCGCTGCTCGCCGAGAAGCCGACGGAGCGCAGGATGCTCGCTTGGCGGAAGCCGGACAAGAATCCGTTCAGATCGCTCGTCACGGCGGGCGGCGGCGGAAACGACGTCATGCTGCGCATTCGCTTTCCGCACTGGATTCTTGCGGGGCTCATGCTCTTCGCCGCCGCGGCCTTTGCGGCAGTCGCGATATACGCGGCGTACGAGCGAGGCCAGCGCAAGATGGCGGAGCGCGAACTGCGGGAGCTGCGCGAGAAGATATCCGTGCTGGAGGCGAAATGAGCGTATTCCCAGAAACTCCCGCGACGCTCCTCGTCAAGCTCGCCGCTCAGGTGACGGGCGAAGACGAGGCGAACTGGGTGCGGTTCGCAGACCTCTATGTTCCAGCGATACGCGAGTTTGCGCGGCACCGCGGCGACGGACGCGATGTGGACGACGTAGTGCAGGAAGTGCTTGCCGGGCTCGTGCGCATTTTTCGCGGCAACAAGTTCTCCGTGCGCGAAGGAAAGGGGAACTTCCGGGCGTACCTCGCGAAGATGATCCGTAGCCAGCTCTACATGGCGTACCGCCGCGAAAAGGCGCGTGGGCTCGGGCTGAACGTTCCGCTCGAAGACGCGGAGCCGAGCGTCCCTGCGGACTGCGTGACGGCGGCGATGGACGCGGAGTGGGCGGCGGCGCGGCACCGCGCGGCAGTGGAGCATGTCCTCACGAAGACGCTCGTTTCAGACCTCAACGAGCGCCTCTACC
>CACYNF010000168.1 GCA_902775595.1 uncultured bacterium
TGCTACCAGGGCATTCTCGACTATGTAGAGGAGAAGGAGAGGCTTGGCGGCGGCACGGAGGCGCTGAAGAACCTCCGCAAGGCGGCGCTGATGACCGCCGACGACATCGTCAAGGAGGAGATCAACCTCGCCGGCGGCTGCGCATGCTCCGAGGCGTGGTACCATGGCGCGAGAAAACAGCACCTTCCATACCTCAGGCTCCACGAGACATGCGTCACTACGACCTGGATGCGCTTCTGCGAGAAGCTTCTCGAGGTGACTGACGACCCGAAGTGGGCCGACCAGATCGAGCGCACCTTCTACAACGCATACCTCGCGGCGATGAAGCCCGACGGCTCCGAGTTCGCCGGCTACACGCCGCTTTCCGGAAACCGCTGGCACGGGCAGCACCACTGCTTCATGCACACCGACTGCTGCACCGCCAACGGCCCGCGCGGATTCCTCTGCTTCCTCAGGGGCCTTTGCCGCAACGACGGCAAGACGGCGACGTTCAACTACTACGCGTCCGCGCTTGTGAAGGGCTTCGACATGTACTCCCTCTATCCGCGCGCAGACTATGCGCGCATTGTGAGCCACACCGAAGGCCCGCTGACGATGCGGCTGAGGATCCCCGCGTGGAGCGCCAAGACCGTCGTGAAGCTGAACGGCGCGGCGCAGGAGGGCGTGAAGCCGGGTTCCTACTTCTCCCTTTCGCGCGACTGGAAGCTCGGCGACATAGTCGAGATCGTCTTCGACATGCCGGTGGTCGCCCATGTCATCGACCACTCCATCGCGTTTACGCGCGGTCCGGTGCTTCTCGCCCGCGACAGCCGCTTTGCCGACGGCGACATGATGGAGCCGTTCCGCATGGGGCTCCGCGACGGCCAGGAGATGACGTCCTTCGCGCCGGTGCGCACGCCGTCGGACGACATCTGGATGGCGTTTTCGGCTACGCTTCCAATAGGGCCCCACCATGCGAATCCAGAGGCCGCGCTCCCGACGACGGTTTTCTTCTGCGACTACGCGTCCGCCGGCAACGAGTGGCGGCGCGACAACTTCTACCGCACCTGGTTCCCCGTCGAGTACGGCCCGGGCGAGTGATTGCCGCTCTTGACTTTTCGAGTTGTTTTTGGGACAATCTACACAACCCAGAAAGGAAACGAAAATGGTAACCCGCATTATCCTGAATGAAACATCATACCACGGCGCGGGCGCCGTGAAGTCAATCGTCGCCGAGCTCGCGGCCCGCGGCCTCAAGAACCCGATCGTCTTCTCCGACCCCGACCTCGTGAAGTTCGGGGTCACGAAGAAGGTGACCGACATCCTCGCCAAGGCGAAGGTCAAGTACACCCTCTACTCCGACATCAAGCCGAATCCGACTATCGAGAACGTCAAGAACGGCGTCAAGGCCGCGAAGAAGGCGAAGGCCGACTGCATCGTCGCGATCGGCGGCGGCAGCTCCATGGACACCGCCAAGGCCGTCGGCATCATCATCACCAACCCGAAGTTCGCCGACGTCCGCTCGCTCGAGGGCGTCGCCCCGACCAAGAAGCCGTGCCTCCCTATTCTCGCCGTTCCGACGACCGCAGGCACCGCGGCAGAAGTGACGATCAACTACGTCATAACCGACGTCGAGAAGAAGCGCAAGTTCGTCTGCGTCGACCCGCACGACATTCCCGTCGTCGCGTTCGTAGACCCCGAGATGATGGCGACGATGCCCAAGGGCCTCACGGCGTTCACCGGCATGGACGCGCTCACCCACGCGATCGAGGGCTACATCACGAAGGGCGCCTGCCCGATGACGGACATGATGCACCTCGAGGCGATACGGCTCATCTCCGCGAACCTGCGCGACGCCGTCGCCAACAAGCCGTCTGGCCGCGCCGGCATGGCGCTCGGCCAGTACATCGCGGGCATGGGCTTCTCGAACGTCGGCCTCGGCATCGACCACTCGATGGCGCATCCGCTCTCGGCCGTCTATGATATCCCGCACGGCATGGCCTGCGCAATCCTGCTCGCGCCAGTGCTGAAATTCAACGCGCCTGCAACGGGCGACCGCTATCGCGAGATTGCCCGTGCGATGGGCGTGAAAGACGTCGACGGCCTCTCGACCGAAGATGCGCGCAAAGCCGCCATCGACGCCGTCCAGCAGCTCGCCGACGACGTCGGCATTCCGCGCAAGCTATCCGAGCTCGGCGTCAAGGAAGAGGACATCCCGTTCCTTGCGAAATCCGCGATGGCCGACGCCTGCACCCCGGGCAACCCAAGAGATGTCACCCAGCCGGAGATCGAAGACATCTACAAGTCCATTTATTGAGACAAAAAACGTAAATGAAGCAAGTTATCCACAGAGTTATCCACTTTTTCCGTTGAAAAGTGGATAACTCGGCAAGGCTGTGCATGAAAGCGGCGAGATTTCGCCGAAGTTATGCACAGCCTTTTTGTGTATTGTGCGTCAAATCAAACAGCACATTATATCTTCCGCGGGTGCGAAAATCTATGTGCCAGCCGCCCAAAAATTTCTCGAAAGTTTGTTCGAAAAAGTCTTGCATGTATCCTGTATACATGATACAATGAAGCCGTAATCAAGAGAAAGAGAAACGAGCGGAGAACGCAGAGACAATGGGGTCGGGCGTTCTTGCAGCTCGTTTTGTGTTTTTCTGAAGGCTGTTTTCGGCCGGGCGGAGGCCCGGAGAAAGAAAGGGTGCAGGAAGATGCGCAAGGAACATGATTTCATCGGTGAACTCGAAGTGCCGGAGGATGTCTACTACGGCGTGCAGACGATGCGCGCCATCGACAATTTCCACATCACGGGCCAGACGATCGACCCCGACTTCGTCCAGTCGATCGCGATGGTGAAGAAGGCCGCCGCGCTCGCGAACATGGAGACGGGCCGTCTGCCGGGCCGCATCGGCATGGCGCTGATCCAGGCGGCCGACGAAATCATCGACGGCAAGCTGCTCGACCAGTTCCCCGTCGATCCGATCCAGGGCGGCGCGGGCACGTCCATCAACATGAACATGAACGAAGTGCTCTCGAACCGCGCGCTCGAATTCCTCGGCGAGGCGAAAGGCCGCTACGACCTCATCTCCCCGAACAACCACGCGAACATGGCGCAGTCGACGAACGACTCGTTCCCGACGGGCATCAAGGTCTGCATCAATCGCAAGTCGAAGAAGCTCATCGCCTCGCTGACGCGCCTCGCTGACGAGCTCGACAAGAAGTCCGTCGAGTTCAAGGACGTCCTCAAGATGGGCCGCACGCACCTGCAGGATGCCGTGCCCATCACGCTCGGCCAGGAAATGGGCTCGTATGCGTCCGCTGTCCGCCGCGGCATCCGCCGCATCGAGCAGGCGCGTGAAGGCGTCCATGTCATCAACATGGGCGGCACGGCCGCCGGCACGGGCCTCAACGCCGAGCCGCAGTACATCCCGCTTGTTGCGCAGAAGCTCAGCGAGGTCACGGGCGAGCATTACGAGACGGCGGAAAACCTCATCGACGCGACGAACAACACGGATGCGTTCGCCGATGTCTCGGCGGCCATGAAGACGACGGCGCTCGTGCTCATCAAGATGGCGAACGACTTCCGCCTCATGGCGAGCGGCCCGCGCTGCGGCCTCTCCGAAGTGAAGCTGCCGAAGCGCCAGCCGGGCTCGTCGATCATGCCGGGCAAAGTCAACCCCGTCATCGCCGAAGTCCTTGACCAG
>CACYNF010000169.1 GCA_902775595.1 uncultured bacterium
GGGGAAATGGTTGGGGATAAGGTTGTGGTTGAGTGGCGGTTGGTCGTGTCCGTGTCGGTGTTAGGAAATGGTTGTATAGTGGTTGAATTAGCGTTGAGGCTTCCGAAAGGCGGGCGGATGTCCGTCCGTGGGCAGCGCAAGGGCGCGTTGCCCCGCGCTACGCGACTCTAAAACGCGAGGCAAATGAACTTCCACCCGCGTACGGTGGTATTTTGGTATAATATCGCAGCATGATGACCCAGACTCTGGGTCATTTTTTCAGAGCGCAGCGCGCTTGATTTCCTTTAGCGTCGTGCGCCCGTCATAGAGCGCCTTGCCGACTATCGCAGCCCGCAAGTTCGGACGCTCGAGCGCCTTCAGGTTTTCGATGTCGAACGGAGAGCTTACGCCGCCCGAGGCCGTTATCTGGCATGTCGGCGCGGCGTCGCAGATCGCCGCCATCTGCGTAAGATTCGGCCCGCCGAGCATCCCGTCAGTCGCGGTGTCGGTGTAGATTATCGTCTTCACGCCGGCCTTGGCGACGGCGGCGGCAAGCTCGGTGGCCTTGACCTTCGTCGTCTCGACCCAGCCCTTCGTCTGGACTAAACCATCACGCGCGTCGATGCCGACGGCGATCTTGTCTCCGTAGAGCTCGACGGCCTCGGAAAGAAACGCGGGGTCCTCGAGCGCGGCGCTCCCGATTATCGCGCGCGTCGCGCCCGCCTCAAGAACGGCGCGGAGCGACTCGGGGCTGCGAAGACCGCCGCCTACTTCTACGGGGCCGCCGAACGCCTCGATTACGCGCGCTATCGTCTCGGCATGCTTCGGCGTCCCGGCGAAAGCTCCGTCAAGGTCGACGACGTGAAGTTCCTCGCCGCCCTGCTCGCGCCAGTCCCTCGCCTGCGCCGCCGGATCGTCTCCATAGACAGTGACGTCGTCGGCGCGGCCCTGCCTGAGCCGCACGCATTTACCGTCCTTTAAGTCGATTGCGGGGAGTATTACCATGTCAGATGACTCCCTTCGACGAGGGAACGCCCTTCTCGTTCGGATCGACGGCCTTTGCCTGGCGAAGCGCGCGGGCGAAGCTCTTGAAGAGCCCCTCGCAAACATGGTGCGCCTCGTCGCCGTAGATCTGGCGGAGGTGGATGTTCGAGCGGCTTTCGACGGAGACGGCGCGGAAGAACTCCTCCACGAGCTTAACCTCGAAGTCTTTGACGAACATGTGCTTCATCGCGCACTGCATGACGAGGAACGGACGGCCGCCCAAGTCGAGCGAAGTCTCGCACAGCGCCTCGTCCATCGGAATGGACGCGAAGCCGTAGCGGACGATTCCCTTCCTGTCGCCGAGCGCCTCGTTGAGCGCCTTGCCGAGCACGAGCCCAACGTCCTCCACCGTGTGGTGGTAGTCGACGTCGATGTCGCCGACAGCCTTTACCGTGAGATCGATAAGCGCATGCTTCTTGAGAAGCTCGAGCATGTGGTCAAAAAACCCGATGCCTGTCGATATCACGCCCTCGCCGGAACCGTCGAGGTTCAGCTCAAGGGCAATCTTCGTTTCCTTAGTGTCGCGCGATATTTTAGCCGTTCTCATGCGGATATTATATCATATTCTTCTTCTTCGCTCGGCTCGCCTTGGCAAAAACGCGGAAATGGAAATCGCAAGCGGCTAGAGTTATTTTGGTTCTTCATAGTGGCAACATTATACCGCAGAAGCCGCCCCATGAACACCCCAGGGATTCCAAGGGGCTACAGCAGATGAAAAAGCGCAGGCTCCCATTCGCAGAAGGGAACGACTTCTATGCGGCGATTGCCGACGGAAATCGCATCGCGCTGGCTCTCGGTGACGATTGTGCCGGAATCCAGCGAACACGCCTCCATCGCCTTGAGCAGTCCTTCTATCTCCCTGTCCTTCGCCTCGTCCGTAAGACGTGTGCATGCCTGTATCGCGCCCGCAACGGCATGGCGGCTCCTTACGATGAAATCACATTCACCGTCCGCGTCGAAATAGCTGATGTCGCGACTGCGGCGACGCAGCGCCAGATAGACCATGTTCTCGAACCTTGCGCCGTCGTTCGGGATGCGCCTGGACGACACGGCGTATTCAAGGCCGGTGTCAATACAATAAACCTTCTTCGGATTGAGCAGCCGCGACTTCTCTGAATCGCTGAATATCGGGACGAAGAAAAACAGGTACGCCTTCTCAAGCCATTCGCACCACTGCGTGACCGTGGATGCGCTGGCGACATTCAGCGGACGCAGCATCTTCGACGCCGTGAAACGACAGCCGACGTTCTCGACAAGATACGCGGAAAGCTCGCGTACAGCCGAAACGTCGCGTATCTTGTTGTGGACAACTACATCCCGATAGACGATGTCGTCGAACAGCTCCTGCAGCACAATCTCCTCGTGCGTCTGGAGATAGCGCGGAAAACCTCCGTCATGCACATAGTCGGCAGCGCTCTCCGGCGACCGTTCCTTCCCCGTGAATGCAAGATACTCGCTGAAGGAAAACGGGAAAAGTTCCTTGGAGATATGCCGTCCCGTGAGCTTCGTGCCGATTTCGCCTTCGAGAAGCGAGGCGTTCGAGCCCGACACGCAGACGCAAAATCCCTCGTCAAGCTTCTGCCGGACATATTTCTCCCATCCGGTCAGCTGATCCACTTCGTCGAAAAAGAGCCGCTTTGCGCCAGATTTGTCAATCAGCGAATCCAGCCTTATCGTGTCGCGCAGTTCGAACTGCGTCAAAAGCGGTGACTCAAAGTTCACGTAGAACCAAGGCTCATCCGAACCACGCATGCGCTGTCGCATGATAGTGGATTTCCCACAGCGACGCACACCTGTAATGTCAAGCGCATGCGATTCGAGAAGAACGTCATTGAAGTCCAAGGGGCGAATCTGCCCCAAGGACTTACCCTCTTCAGTCTCTCGCTGCCTTGCAATTATTGCCGCCAAATCAGATTCAAGAATCATCCAGTGCCACCTTTCTTTTTAGGCGTTTGCCATTAGCCTATTTAGACGATTGGCAATAGAATATCATATTTCTCGTCTTCCTGCAACAAGCAACCATCTCTAATCCTAAGCGTCGCAGTTGAAGTCAAGGCGGGCACTTCGTGGCGCGGTGCATTTGCCGCGCTCCGCATTTTTGCCAAGGCGAGCCGAGCGAAGAATATCAAATAAATCCGGCCTTCTGCAGGGCCTCCTCAGTTAGGCCGCTCGGTTTCGCCGCCTTCGCGACGTATTTGCCGACGATGTCGCCTTCGAGGTTCACCATGTCGCCGGCCTTCTTCAAGCCAAGCGTAGTCTCTTTTGCAGTAGTCGGAATGAGGTCTACGGCGAGCCAGTCGTCGCCGAGCCCCGAAATCGTGAGCGACACTCCGTCAATCGCAATAGAGCCCTTTAGAACCGATTGCGACGCAAGAACGCGGCCGCACCTGACCTTGAGCTGGAAGTCACGGCCCTTCGGCGCTTTCGCGGCAATTGTGCCGCGGCAGTCGACGTGTCCCTGGACGATATGCCCGCCCATCGCATCACCCGCCCTAAGCGCGCGCTCGAGATTCACCTTCGCGCCCGGCACGAGCTCGCCGAGCCCGGTGCGTGACTCGGTTTCTCTCAGGACGTCCGCAGTGAATCTCGAGCCGTCGCATTTCACGACCGTGAGGCACACGCCGTTCACGGCGATGCTGTC
>CACYNF010000170.1 GCA_902775595.1 uncultured bacterium
CATACTGCCATCCTTTATATAATTTTCTATATCCTCGTCTTGCAGACTGACGCCGGAAAGATACCAACAGTCTTTATGACTGCTATATTGTTCATATCTATCTTCTGAATAATATCGCAATACTTTCAAAACATTCAAGTATTCTTCCCTTGAACCTTTTACTGTAATTTCAGTATTAAACTCTGCCATTTTGTTCCCTCCTAAGTATTTGGAATTAGTTTGCAACGGAGTTTTTTGAATCCCTCGCAGAAAACTCCTGAGACAATTATATATATATTATATATATCAAGTCAAGATGTTTTTGCGAAATATAGTCAAAAACACCCAAGGTGCCGCAATAATACAACACCACAAATCAAAAGTTTTACAAAAATTATTGTCTAAAAAGCCCGAAATCTGCTTGCAATAGCGTGGGCAACAACGTATAATGGTTTTAGTAACAAATACGAAAGGGAGGCAGTAAGATGGACGAAATGATCATCATTACCCGACAGTCGCCGGGGTTTGCGAGCTTTGAAAATTTTGAGGAAATCAAGAGCTATTTGGCTGAACAGTTAGCGAGCTACCGTAACCTTGTTTACACCGAGGATAATCTGAAACTCGCCAAAGCCGACAAGGCAAAGCTGAACAAGCTGAAAAAAGCGCTGGATGAACGCCGCAAGGAAATCAAAAAGATATATATGGAGCCGTACCTGATTTTGGAGGGGCAGATCAAGGAACTCACCGCGATGATTGACGAGCCGCTCGCCGAGATCAAAGCCTTTACCGACCGTATGGAGGAGGAACGAAAGGCGCAAAGGCGCACGGAAATCAAGCAGTATTATGACACCGTTTCCGCACCCTTGGGCGAGCTGGCGGATTTACTCTTTGAGTCGGAAGCATTCATTGATAAAAAGTGGCTGAACGCTTCGACAAAGCCGAAGGTCTGGCAAGACGGCGTTCGTGAGAAGGTTGCGCAGGCTTCCGCAGATTTGAGCACGATTCAGCAAACAGGCGGCAGCCAAACGCCCGCGCTGATCGACCGCTACATGGAGAGTATGGATATGGCGGCAACGAAAGCCTATCAAAAGTCATTACAGCAGACCGAAGCCGCGGCGCAAACAGAGGTTGAAGCCGTTGAGGACGAGGACAAGGTCACCGGCTATAAGGCTGAGTGGGCCGGCGAGGTCGAGATCATCGACTCCACGTTTGAGATCCTGCCCGGCAGCTATGTGGCCGAGGCCAAGGACGTCACCGCGCTTCTCGGCACGGACGACCTGATCAAGGAGCAGAACACCTTTATCGCAGTCGCGCGGCGAGCGCGCGTGGTGGACTTCCGCCCTTCCGACCTCTGTTCGCCGAGGAACCCGGCTATGTCCTCGCGCTTGACGTCACCCGCGGCGGATATGCCGCGCTTCTTAAGGTACTGCGAAAAAAACCTGAGGTCGCGGGCATACGCCGCGCAGGTGTTCTCCGCCATCGACCGCTCGTATCTGAGCGAGCCGATGAACTCGTCGATGTCAGAGTCGATCAATGAAGTCCTCCACGAGAGTGCGCATCGCGGGCTTCGCGGCTTCGCCTGCGGCGATGACCTCTTCGTGGCCGAGCGGACGGAGGGCGATTCCAGCCGCGAGATTGGAGACGAGCGACAGGCCCGCGACCTTCATCCCGCATGCCTTCGCAAACACGGCCTCGGGAACTGTCGACATACCGACGACATCCGCGCCCTGCGCCTTGTACGCGCGTATCTCGGCAGGCGTCTCGTACGCGGGCCCGACGTTGTAGGCATAGGTGCCGTCCATCACGCGAAGGCCGAGCTTGTTCGCGCCGGCGTGCAGCAGCTCGGCGAGGTGGCGCGTGTATATCTCGGTCATGTCGGGGAAGCGTTCGCCCCACTCGGGTCGATGCGGGCCGACAAGTGGATTTGCGTTGATTAGATTTATGTGGTCACGGATGATCACGAAATCGCCCGGCCTGAGGGCGGGGTTGATCCCGCCCGAGGCGTTGGTCAGCAGAACCGTCCCGCATCCCATTCGGCGCAGCATCTCGATGGGCAGGACGACAGGTTCCCAGCCGACGCCCTCGTAGTAGTGCCTGCGTCCGCACCATGCGGCAACAAGCCTGCCGCCGCGCCTGTACATAACGAACTCGCCCGCATGTCCGCGGACCGTCGACGCTCCGAGTCCGGGGATGTCGGCGTAAGACGCGCGGAAGACGATCTCGTCCATCTCGAGCGCTTCGCCCCAGCCGCTGCCGAGAAGGATGCCGAGGTCGACCGCCCTTTCGAAGCACTTGTCCGGGAAGTAGGCTGCCGCCTTGTCGAAAAATGAAGTGTCCATATGGATAAATTGTGTTTGGTTGATGTCGTGCGAACAACCTAATTATACCATAATCTCATCGGTCAGGCGAGAGGCCAGCAGACGGATTCCATGCCGTCGTACGGGCAGTTGTGCGAGAGCGATGCGAACTTCGCGACTTCGACGACGCGCCGTTCCCCGACCTCGACCGTTGTCTTGCGCGCAGAATCAAGCCTCTTCGCAGCGCACGGCGAAAGTATCGATCGCGGCATCTTCCACCACGCCTCGGCCCAGGCTTCGGGCGTCATCCCCTCGTCCTCGACCATCGCCATCCAGGTGAGCGGAACCGCCGTTTCGAGCCCGATGATGCCGTTCGCGCTTGCCTCGAAGCCAAGCGACTTCTTCGCCGCAGGGTGCGGCGCATGGTCCGTCGCAAACATGAGAACCCCGTCCTTCGCTGCGCGGCGGAGCTCCGCGCGGTCTTCGTCGTTTCCAAGTGGCGGCGCCATCTTGTAGTTCGCGTCGTCACGCGGAATCTCCTCGCACGAAAGAAGAAGATGGTGCGGTGTCGCCTCGGCTGTCACGGGGAGCCCTTCTTTCTGGGCGGCGCGCACAAGCTCCACCCCTTCCGCCGTCGAGATATGCTGGATATGCAGGCGGCAACCCGTGACGCGGCAGATGGAAAGATCGCGCCGTATCGCAACCGTCTCTGCGGAGACGGGGATAATCGGCAAATGAAGAGATCGCGCGAGATCGCAGTCGCGGATAACGCCATCCTTTACTTCCATCGGATCCATCGCGTGTTCGCAGATGCACATTTCCAGGTTCGCCGCGCGGCGCATCGCCTCTTCCATCACCTTGTCGTCGGCGACATACGAGCCGTCGTCCGTGAAGAACGCCGCACCCGCCTCGGCAAGCGCTTCGAGCTCTGCGACCTCATGTCCGAGCCGTCCCTTCGTTATGCATGCGGACGGGAGAAGAATCGTTTCCGCGCCAGCGTCACGCGCGGCCTTCCGCTGATAGTCCATCCACTCCGGCGAGTCGCAGGCGGGTGTCGTATTGGGCATCGTGACGACCGCGGCAAATCCGCCGCGCCGCGCCGCCTCAAGCCCTGACGCAGTAGTCTCCGCCCCGGGAACGCCGGGATCGCGGAAATGGACGTGGACGTCGATGAAGCCGGGGAATGTTAATTTCTTGTTCATCCTTTATTTAACCGTGTAGAACGTGTAGATCGTGTAGGTTCATGTTTTAGCCGTGTAGAACGTGTAGATCGTGTAGATTTCTTCATGTTCTGCATGTTCTACATGGTTTATAGTTAGCCGAAAAGGTCTCCT
>CACYNF010000171.1 GCA_902775595.1 uncultured bacterium
CTTGATCGGCGCGAACATCGGCACGACCGCGACGGTGTGGATAATCGCCTATGCGCCCGATCCGCAGCTCCTCGGCTTCATCGGCCTCGCCTTTGGCGGAGTCCTGTACTTCTTCCTGCGCGGCGAGCGCGTCCACAACCTGGGGCTCACGGTGATAGGCCTCGGCCTCGTCTTCCTCGGGCTCTACATAATGTCGAAGGGCGTCTCGCCGATCCGCGAGAACCCCGAGGTGTCCGCGATCTTCACGCGCATGAGCGCCGAGCACATGTCGGGCGTCTTCCTCGTCGCCCTCTGCGCGATGCTCCTCACGGCCGTCATACAGTCTTCCGCCGCGACGATCGCGATCGCGATGGCGTTGGCGACGCAGGGCCTCATCTCCTACGAAGTCGCGATAGCCGTCCTCTTCGGCGCGAACGTCGGCACGACGGCGACGGGCTGGATCGCCGCGATCGGCGGCACTGCCGACGCAAAGCGCACGGCGCTTTCCCACACGCTGTCGAACCTGCTCGGCTCCATTGCGCTTATCTGGTTCTTCCCGCTCTTCGTGAAGCTGGGGCAGACCATGTTCCCGAAGTGGGGCGTCGCCGAGACGGTCATCGTTTCGGGCCACGAGGTGAAGGCGTTCACCCACATGATGGCGCCTATCGCCGTCACAGACACGATCTTCGCCATCTGCCGCGGAATAATCTTCTTCCCGTTCGTGAAGCCGTTCTGCCGCCTCGTCGAGCGCATCGTGCCGCAGCCCGCGGACGAGAAGCCGCATCTTTCGGCGCTCCACTTCGGCGTGCGGCTCTCGCCCGTCATCGCATGCGACCAGGCGCTGATGGAGGTGGACTTCATGAAGCGCTCGGATCTCGAGCTCCTCGACTGCTCGCGCAAGGTCATTTCGGGGGAGACCAGGAGTGACGATGGACCCGAGCGGCACATCGTCCACCGCGAGGACATTCTCGACAACGTCCAGAAGGAGGTCACCGAGTTCCTCGGGAGCATCATGTCGAAGCGCCTCGCCCGCGATGTCGCGGAGAGGGCGCAGCGCCTCCTGAGGCTCACGGACGAGCTGGAATCCGTCTCCGACGAGTGCGCGACGGTTCTCAAGGTCGTGAAGCGCCTCCGCAAGCAGGGGCAGAGGATGTCCGAGCATTCCGTCGCGATCCTTCTCGACGTCCACGACAAAGTGGCGTCGTTCGCGGCGGATGTGACGCCTCTCATCCGCTCGCCGCGCGTTCCATTCGACCTCGATGCACTGCAGAAGCGCTCGTCCGAACTTCACGCCTTCATACGCGAGTGCCGCCGTCTCCAGCTCGGGCGAATAGGACCCGAGGACCCCGGCTCGTCCGTGCGAGTTCTCGGAGAGCTCGACATCATCAACGCCTACGAGCGCATCCGCGCCTACTATCTCAACTGCGCCGAGACGCTTGCGGGTGGCAAGCGGCGCTGAGTTTTGGTATAATCTGCCCGTACCGAACATTTCAAGGAGGATCGTGTCATGAAGAAGACCATCGCCCTCGCCGTCGCCCTCGCCGCGGCTTCGACTCTTTTCGCCCGTCCTGGCCCTGGCGGCTTCAGGCCAGGTCACGGCGGCTTCAGGCCCGTGCCGGTTCCGGTGGGCTATCATCACCACCATCACCACCACAACGGCGGCGCAATTGCGGCCGGCGTTGTAGGCGGCGCGATTCTCGGCGGGCTTGTCGCAAGTGCGGTCGCCACGCCCACTACGACAGTCGTGACTCCCGCGCCTGTCGTCGTGCAGCCCGCGCCCGTAGTCGTGCAGCCTGCGCCTGTAGTCGTGGCGCCGCAGCCCGTCTATCAGACGCAGAACGTATGGGTCGAGGGGCGCTATGTCGACACGGTCCAGCCGAACGGCGCCGTCATCCGCACTTGGCAGCCCGGCCACTACGAGCAGCGCACGGTGCAGATACAGTGAAGCGGCATCTCATCGGCATTGGGGGCGTTGGAATGAGCGCCCTCGCGACGGCGCTTGTCAGGCTCGGCGACGAGGTGACAGGCGCCGATCGCAATCTCGACACCCCGAACATAAGATTTCTCGAGTCCCTCGGCATCCGCTGCTTCCCCGACGACGGCAGCGGTATCGACGCGTCCACCGGCGAGGTGATAGTGTCGACTGCAATAGAGGACACGAATCCCGGGCTTGCGCGTGCCAAGGAATTTGGAATCCCCGTGACCCACCGCGCGAAAGCCCTCGCCCGCGCGCTCTCCGGCTACAAGCTCGTAGCCGTCGTAGGCACTTGCGGCAAGTCGACCGTCACCGCGATGCTCGGCCACGTGCTTTCGACATGCGGGCTCGACCCGATGTGCGTCAACGGCGCGAACGTCCCCGGCTGGCAGGGGGCGGTCAGGTTCGGGAAGGGAGAGTATGCCGTCGCGGAGGTCGACGAGAGCGACAAGTCCCTCGTCGCGTTCAGCCCCTATGCGGCAATCGTGACCAACGCCTCCGCCGACCACTACTCGAAGGAGGAGATGGACGAGGTCTTCGACGCTTTCGTAAAGGACTGCCCAGGTCCCGTCGTCGACGCTCGCGGCGAGACCTACCGCCCGCAGGACTTCAACAGCCAGAACGCCTCGCTTGCGGTCCGCATGGCCGTCGCGCTTGGCTGCGACCGCGCCGAGGCAGAGAGGGCGATGGAGAGCTTCGGCGGCGTGGAGCGCCGGCTGCAGAAATACGGCGAACGAGTCTACGACGACTACGCGCACAACCCCGAGAAGCTGCGCGCGATGTGGCTGACGCTCGCCGAGCGCTATCCGGGCGGGCTTTGCGTCGTCTGGCGTCCCCACGGCTACGCGCCGCTCAGGAAGATGATGGACGCGCTCGCCGGGATGTTCGCCGAGGTGATTCGCCCGCAGGACAGGCTGCTGCTGCTCCCGGTCTACGATGCCGGCGGCACGACCGACCGCTCGATAAACTCCGATGCGCTTGCGGCGAAGATAGACCCCTCGCGCGTCGAGCTCGTCGGCGATCTCGACGCGGCGTTTGACTGGATCGCCGCGCACCGCGGCGAATACGCCGCGTTCGCGACTGCTGGCGCGCGCGACCCCGGCCTCCCCCGGCTCGCGGCGCGAATTGCAAGTTTGTAGATGGCGGCGCGTCCGCAGCGGGGCGTGTTTCGGTTTAGCGCTCGCTAGCTGTGCTGGTTTGCCTGTCAACGTGCGGTCACGGTCGGGGCAACGGTGCTCGCCCTCGAGAAACGGCCGATTAGCGCGTCCTTGCGACCGCTCGACGTATACATATACGTCTTCGGGTCGCAGTCCTGCGCTACTCGTCTCGTTTTCGAGGGTTCCGCCCCGCTGCGGCCCCGACCGTGACCGCGCTTGGCACCTCTGGTCGAGTTCGGCGCGGTGCTCGGGGTCTCGGCCTCCCTCCCGCTCCCTGCGCCGCCGCTCCCGTCGTCTTCGCGGCGATACGCGCCGCAATGCTTCGTCGCCGGGATACCGTCTCCTCGCCTTGCGACGTGTCTCACCGCGCATCCGATGAACCGCGTCGTTGCATGTCGCTCAGTTCGGCACTCGCCCCCTCGTCCCTTGCCTCACCTTCCATAAGGCGCGTTTGTTTTCGTAGCTTTTGCGCTCGC
>CACYNF010000172.1 GCA_902775595.1 uncultured bacterium
CGGGCGAGCTCGCGCGAAGCGGAGAACGCCTCGTCGTCCGTCACCTTCACGACCTCGTCCACGAGCGAGATGTCCATCGTGTCGGGGATGAAGTCGTTTCCGATTCCCTCGATGTTGTAGTCTGCATGTTCGCCGCCGCCCATCGTGGACCCGACGGGATCTGCGAGGATGGCGCGGATCTTGGGGTTCTTCTCCTTGAGGTAGCGCACTACGCCGCTGAAGGTTCCGCCCGAGCCCGCGCCCGCGACGAACGCGTCGATCTGCCCGTCCATGTCGCGCCAGATCTCCGGACCCGTCGTCTCGTAGTTGGCGCGCGGGTTCGCCGGATTGTGGAACTGCCCGAGGACGGCCGCGCCTGGTGTCGAGGCAGCGATTTCGTCCGCCGTCTTCTCGGCGAGGAGCATCCCGCCGGCGCGCGGCGTACGGACGATTTCCGCGCCGAGCGCCTTGAGAAGCGCGACCTTCTCGCCGGAGAACTTGTCGGGCACGACGAACACGACGCGGTAGCCGCGTCCGAGTGCCGCGAACGCGATGCCGATGCCGGTGTTGCCGGCCGTGCCCTCGACTACGGTGCCGCCCTTCTTAAGGACGCCGCGACGCTCGGCGTCCTCGATCATTGCCCGCCCGATGCGGTCCTTAACGCTGCCGCCGGGATTCGCAAGCTCAAGCTTTGCGTAGAGCTTCGTGCCTTCGGGGATGTCGAAGCGTCCGATCCCCACCAGCGGAGTGTTGCCGATGAGCTCCTGGTATGATTCATACCTCATGGCGGTCACGCTTTCCTTATGGCGTTCTCGATGTCGCTCCAGATGTCGTCGACATCCTCGATGCCGACGGAAAGACGGATGAGCCTGTCCGTGATTCCGACCTTCTCCCGCGTCTCCTTTGGTATCGAGGCGTGGGTCATCGATGCGGGGTGGCAGACGAGCGACTCGACTCCGCCGAGCGACTCTGCGAGCGTGACGAGGCGTAGCGTGCGGAAGAACTCGCGGTGGTCCTTGCCGTCCGCAAGCTCGAACGAGATCATCGCGCCGCCGTTCTTCGCCTGACGGAACTGGATATCGTGTCCAGGGAAGTCCTTGAGCCCAGGATACCACACGCGAGAGACTTCCGGATGCGTCGCGAGCCGCGCTGCGAGCGACTCGGCGTTTGCGACATGCCGGTCCATGCGCACGGCGAGCGTCTTGATGCCGCGAATGAGCAGAAACGAGTCAAACGGACCCAATACGCCGCCGACCGCATTCTGGACGAACGCGAGGCGCTCTGCGATTTCCGGATGGTTCGTGACCGCGAGCCCCGAGACGACGTCGCTGTGTCCGCCGAGGTACTTCGTCGCGGAATGGACGACGATGTCCGCGCCAAGCGCGAGCGGCTTCTGGAGATACGGCGTCATGAACGTGTTGTCGACGATCGTGAGGATTCCGCGCCGCTTCGCGACGGACGCGGCCGCGGCAAGGTCGGTGACGGTGAGGAGCGGGTTCGCCGGCGACTCCACGAGAATCGCCTTCACGTCGGGCGCGATCGCCGCATCGAGCGCGGACGCATCGTCGGTGTCCGCAAGCGCGTAACCGAGTCCGAACTGCTTGAAAACCTTGTCGAGGACTCGGAAGGTCCCGCCATAGACGTTCTTCGAGATGAGTATCCTGTCGCCCGACTTGAAGAGCGACAGGACCGCCGAGATCGCCGCCATGCCAGAGGCGAAAGCGAAGCCGCGCGTACCTCCTTCGAGGTCTGATATGAGCGCCTCCAGCGCGGCGCGCGTCGGGTTGCCGGTGCGGGAATATTCCCAGCCGGTGTTCTCGCCTAACGCCCGTTGGCGATAGGTCGAGGTCTGGTAGATCGGCACGTTTACCGCGCCTGTCGCGGCATCGCCGTCGATGCCGCCGTGAATGAGCAGAGTCTGTTCTTTCATTTTCTAGAATGCCTTTCGGAGTTCAGTTAGATTGTCGGTTGCGTCACATCAGAGATGCGACGTCCAACATCGAGACTGAACCGCGCCTGCGGCATTCTGGAGAAATGGAGTCATTGTCTGCCCTTTCGCCGGACATTGGCCAATCGGCCGTTTTAGCCATGCAGAACGTGTAGAGCGTGCGGAACACTTACACGTTTCTACACGCTCTGCACGGCTAACTACTTACTCGAAGAGCCAGGTCGAGAGATAGCGCTCGCCCGTGTCGGGAAGGAGCGCAACGATCGTCTTGCCGGCGAATTCGGGACGCTTCGAGAGCTCGAGGGCCGCCCAGAGCGCCGCGCCGGACGAGATGCCGACGAGAAGACCTTCCTGCGCAGCGGCTGCGCGGGCCGTCTTGCCCGCGTCATCGGCCGAGGCCTTGATGACCTCCGTCAGGATCGAGGTGTCGAGCACTTTCGGGACGAAGCCCGCGCCGATGCCCTGGATCTTGTGGGGACCGGCTTTGCCCTGGGACAGCACCGGGGATCCAGCGGGCTCTACGGCCACGACCTTCACGTTGGGATTCTGTGCCTTCAGATATTCGCCCACGCCAGTGACAGTGCCGCCGGTCCCGACGCCCGCCACAAAGATATCGACCTTGCCGTCGGTGTCTTCCCAGATCTCCGGGCCGGTGGTGGCTCTGTGCACGGCGGGGTTGGCCGGGTTCGTGAACTGACTGGGGATGAAGCTGTTGGGGATCTCAGCGGCCAGCTCCTCGGCCCTGGCAATGGCGCCCTTCATGCCCTTGCTGCCGTCCGTCAACACCAGCTCCGCGCCGTAGGCCTTGAGCAGATTGCGGCGCTCCACGCTCATGGTCTCGGGCATGGTCAGGATGATCCGGTAGCCTCTGGCAGCCGAAACCGCAGCCAGGCCGATGCCGGTGTTACCGCTGGTCGGCTCGATGATGACAGAGCCGGGCGTCAGGGCACCCCTTGCCTCGCCATCGTCCAGCATGGCCCGCGCAATGCGGTCCTTGACGCTGCCGGCGGGGTTGAAGTATTCGAGCTTGGCGTAAACGTCTGCGCCGAACTCGTTTTCTTTCGCAAAGCGGTTCAGCTTGAGCAGCGGGGTATGGCCGATCAGGTCGGTGATGGTATCGACGTACTTCATGGTGGAAACCTCCATTTTAATTTCATATGTATCCTATCTGGATGGTGGGAAATATATCAGATGCTTTTGCGTTTGTCAAGTGTTTTTTGTGGGCGGAAAGAGATTTCGCCCTCTGCGCCGGAAACTGGTTGACATGCAAGCATTGCTCGTTTATAATATCATATAAAACATATAGGAATAATCAGATAACAATGGGAGCGAAGAATATGGACGAGATGCATGAGAAGCTGGGCAATTACGATTATCATGGCTTTGAAGGCTATCCTCGGCATGGAAGCATGGCATTGACCCATCGCGGACAGCAGGTCCTGGATCAACTGTATTCGCTTGGCTTTGCGCCCTCAGCAAACCGGAGAGGAGGCAGACCGTGATCTATCTGGACTATTCCGCCAACACGCCGGTCGATCCGGCCGTACTCGAAGTATTTGTTCGAACCGAGCAGGATTATATCGGCAACCCGAATTCGGCGCATCCCGCGGGAACGTCTGCCAAAGACAGACTTGCGGAGGCAACGGA
>CACYNF010000173.1 GCA_902775595.1 uncultured bacterium
GCGGTTGATGAGGAGGGTGGCGCAGATAGGGGCGGGGAAGATATTCGGGAGCCTCGCGTTCGTGACTGCGACGGCGTTTGCGCTGGGTGACCGGTTCCGGTCGCGGAGCGTCACGGCAAGGGAGGTGGGGGAGTTTGGCTACGCGACGCACGGCTGGAGGCTCGCGAAGGCAGCGGAAAGTGCGTCGTGAAAGGTGGGATGGCGATGACGGCCAATAAAATAGCGACTTTCGTGGGGTCTGTCCCCGAGGAGGGGTGGCGAGGCGGTGACGGCAAGTGAGGGTCACTTGTGATACGATCGATGTGATACGGTCGAATACTACGAATCCGAGTCTATGCGACGCAGCCGCGAGCTGCAGACAAGGCAAGACGAAGCGCAGAAATCAGTTTCAGAATCCAGCACGAAACGCGGCGAAAATGGTATAATGCACTCAATGAAGACCGCGCAAAACCCGCGCTCGCCCTCTCGCTCGCCATCGTCGGCGTGGTGGCCGCGCCTTTGCGCTCTGACGCCTGCAGCGGTTCTTGCGGCTGCGGCGTTGGCAATGCGGCTTTTGTAATCTGCAAGATGAAAAGATGGACAAGAGGAGGATACTGAGATGAAGCTGGCATATATCATTCAATGCATCGCGCTTGCCGCGATGGTCGCGCACGCAGACGAGGTGGCGGATGTCGTGATCTACGGTTCGTCGCCCGCGGCGCTCACCGCCGCAATCGAGGCGCAGCGCCACGGCAAGTCCGCAGTTATCGCCTGCCCGGAGAAGCGCATCGGCGGGCTCACTACGGGCGGACTCGGCCAGACTGACATCGGCAACAAGGATGCGTTCGGCGGGCTTGCCCTCAAGTTCTACAGAGACGTCGCCGACTGGTATAAGGATCCCTCCCACTGGAAATACGAGAAGCGTTCCGACTATGTGCCTGACGGTCAGTGCGCAGGCTCCCTTGGCGAGGATTCGATGTGGACGTTCGAGCCTTCCGCCGCGCTTGCGATTCTGGAGCGCTGGGAGCGCGAGAACAGTCTCAAGATACTCCGCGGCGAATTCCTCGACCGCGAGAAAGGCGTCGCGAAGGAAAATGGACGAATCATCTCGATCCGGATGCTCTCGGGGAAGGTTCTGCGCGGAAAGATGTTCGTCGATGCGACATACGAAGGCGATCTCATGGCGGCTGCGGGCGTGAGCTACACCGTAGGACGCGAGGCAAATTCCGTATACGGCGAGACGATCAGCGGCGTCGAGCGGGCGCTTTCGAAGAACCACCAGTTCAACAAAGGCGTGTCGCCCTACGTCAAGGCCGGTGATCCTGGCTCTGGGCTCCTTCCGTATGTAGAGCCCGACACGGACGAACCGGAAGGCGCGGGCGACAGGCGCGTCCAGGCGTACTGCTTCCGCATGTGCCTTACCGACAATCCCGCCAACCGCATTCCGTTCGTGAAGCCCGAGGGATACAATCCGCTCAACTACGAGCTTCTCCTCAGAAACCTCGAGGCGATAGATCCCGAGACGTTCACGAAGAAGGCCGCCAAGTTCTGGGAGTTCATGCCGTGGATCAATTCCCGTATGCCCAACCGCAAGACCGACACGAACAACCGCACTGGCTTTTCCACAGACTTCATCGGCCAGAATTACGCCTGGCCTGAGGCATCCTACGAGGAGCGCACCAAGATCTTCAAGGCGCATCTCGACTACCAGATGGGGCTCATGTGGACGCTTGCCAACAATCCGCGCGTCCCGGAGCCGATACGCGGCCGCGTCGCCAAGTGGGGCACCTGCAGGGACGAGTTTGCGGACGGTCCGGGCCTCGGCTGGCAGACGCAGCTCTATGTCCGCGAAGCGCGCCGCATGGTCGGCGACTACGTGGCGACCGAGCACGACGTCCTCAGGGAGCGCACGACCTCCAGGCCTGTCGCTATGGCGGCGTACGGCATGGATTCGCACCATGTGCGCCGCTATGTCGGGAAAGACGGATTCGTGCGCAACGAGGGCAACATCGAGGACTGGCGCGCCGGCGGGAAGCCGTATCCTCTCGACTACGGCGTGATCGTGCCGAAGAAGGCCGATTGCGAGAACCTGTTCGTCCCCGTTTGCGTCTCCGCGTCGCACATGGCGTTCGGTTCTATCCGCATGGAGCCGGTGTTCTTCGCGCTCGGGCAGGTCGCAGGTGCCGCGGCTGCGCTTTCGATAGACGCCGGCTGCGCCGCGCAGGATCTCGAGTACGCGAAGCTCCGCGGCGTTCTTGTCGCGGAAGGACAGGTTGTTTCCCGTCCGTGAATGCAGTTGAGCAAAGAGATTTATACATGTATAAATTCCTGTTGACGGGCGGCACTGATTTATGATACTCTTGTCCGCGTGAAGGCGGATAAGAAACAGAAATGGGTTGCGCCGAGCGCGCGGATAGCGAATCTCATGCGGGAGAGGGTCGCCTCTTTGAAACCGGGCGATTCGCTTGGTACGGAGGTGGCGATAGCGGATGAGTGCGGTGTCAGCCGTATGACTGCGCGCAAGGCCGTCAACGCGCTTGTGGAAGAAGGGCTTCTGGAGCGCAGGGCCGGCGTCGGCATTTTTGTCCGCGGCAAGGGCGAGGTCACTCGCCGCTGGCGCTTTATCGCCGGCAACCTGATGTGGGACACCGCGATCAAGGTGGCGAGCGGTGCGAGGCGCGAGGCGCAGAAGATCGGAGCGGAGCTGGAACTCAAGGACGCTGGCGGCGACATGCGGGCGCTGCTCGCCGAGATTGCGGCGCTTCCCGATTCCGGCGCCACGGGCGCGATAGTGTTTTCCGTTCACGCGAAGGCGTTCGACGCGGCGGTGCATGCCGTTGCGGAGAAGGGTTTTCCAATAGTGGTCGTCGACGAAGACCTCGGGAAGAAGGTGAATGTCTCCTGCGTCGTTGCGGACAACGCAATCGGAGGCAGGCTTGTAGCGGAGCGCATGGCCAGCGCAGGGCACCGCCGCCTTGCGTTTATCGGCGACCTCGTGGCCGATACGGTTCGCGAGCGCTGGAGCGGATTCTCGAAGCTCGCCGCCGAGCTGACGGGGGAGGCCCCGTTCAAGTACGACGTGAAGGGCGAAGACCGTCTCGGCGACTGGGGGACGGAGGTGCGCTCCGCCGTCGTGCGCATCGTGAAGCGCAAGGTGCGTCCGACCGCCGTCTTCTGCTCGTGCGACGCGATAGCGCGGCACGCGATGCGTGCGTTCGCGGAAGTCGGCATGCAGGTCCCGGACGACATTTCGCTCGTCGGCTTCGACGACGATCCGATTGCGGAGTGGACGACTCCCGCGCTCACGACCGTCCGCCAGGATTTCTCGGCGATGGGCCGCGAGGCGGTGAAGGCGCTTGTCGCGCGGATCGCGAAGCCCGCCGCGCCGGGCGCAACGGTCGCAGTGCCGGTGGAATTTGTCGCGAGGGAATCTCTTGCGAGAAGAAGAAACTGATTTAACCTAAATTCGTCAGTTGGGCTCCCGACCGACGCGGCTTTCGCCGCATGACAACACCCTCCCGCCCGGCTTCCGTTCAGAAGCCGGTTTTTGCCTGA
>CACYNF010000174.1 GCA_902775595.1 uncultured bacterium
CGGCATGGGCGGCGCGGGCTTCCCGACGTCCGTAAAGCTCAATCCGCCGCCTGGGAAGCGTTGCGAGTACCTCGTCCTCAACGGCGCGGAGTGCGAACCGTATCTGACCGCCGACTTCCGCGTGATGCTCGAGCGCGCTGGCCGCATCCGCCTTGGCGTCGAGATCATGCGCAAGATCCTTGGGCAGCCTGCCGTGAGGATCGCGATCGAGGCGAACAAGCCCGAGGCGATCGCCGCGATGGAGAAGGCGTTTGCCGATATCGAGGGCAACGTCGAGATTGTCGTCCTTCCCGTGCTCTACCCGCAGGGAAGCGAAAAGCACCAGATCTACGCGACGGTCGGGCGCGTCGTTCCCGAGCCGCCCGCGCTCCCGATAGACGTCGGCTGCGTAGTCGAGAACGTCGGGACGGTCGCCGCGATTGCCGACGCCGTGGAACTGGGCGAGCCGCTCCTGGAGCGCGTAACCACGGTTTCCGGCGATGCCGTCGTCGAGCCCAAGAACATCCTTGCGCCGAGTGGGACTAAGTACTCCGATCTCGTCGCGTTCTGCGGCGGCGAGAAGGAGCCGCCCGCGAAGGTGATTTCCGGCGGCACGATGATGGGCTTCGCCGTCTCGACGCTCGAGATCGGCACGACCAAGACGACGTCGGGGCTTCTTCTCCTCTCAAGGAGGAAGGTCTTCCAGTATGCGTCTGGCGCGTGCATCAACTGTGGGCGCTGCCTCAGGGCGTGCCCGATGAACCTGAACCCCGCTCTCATCTCGAAGGCCGTCGACGCGAACGACATCAAGGCCGCAGAGGACGCGAGCGTCATGGACTGCATCGAGTGCGGCGCGTGCAGCTTCGGCTGCCCGGCCTACCGCACGATCACCCAGAGCTGCCGCCGCGCGAAGAACTCGATCCGCGCGCGCATCGCCGCCGAGAAGGCCAAGGCCGCCGCCGCGAAAAATACTTAAAAGCTAAGACTTGAGAGTTGGAAGGTTGAAAACATGAAACCAAAAGATACCTCCGAACATTACATCCTCAGCTCGTCGCCGCACGCGCATTCGAACGCAAGCGTGTCGCGCATAATGCTCGACGTCATCATCGCGCTTCTTCCGACGACTGCGATGGGAATCTATTTCTTCGGGATGCCGGCGGTGTGGACTATCGCCGTGTGCGTCTCGACGTGCATCGTGACGGAAGCGCTTTGCCGCCTGGCGATGAAGCGCGAGAACACGATAGGCGACCTCTCGGCGGTGCTGACGGGCCTTCTTCTCGCGCTGAACCTCCCCGCGGGGATTCCGCTCTGGATGGCGGTTCTCGGCTCGGTGTTCGCGATCGCCATCGCGAAGCAGGTGTTCGGCGGGCTTGGCATGAACCCGTTCAACCCGGCGCTTGCCGCGCGAGCGTTCATGCTCATTTCCTTCACCGGGCCTATGACCACGTGGCTCAAGCCGTTCTGGTGGAAGACTCCCGAGGCCGCGACGACTGCGACGCCTCTCGCGGTGATGAAGACGTGGTTCGTCGCCGAGGCGACGGCATCTGCTTCTCCCCACGGGCTCTGCAACGCCGCGTGCAAGGGCGTTCCCTCGCTCTGCGACATGCTTGTCGGCAACATGCCCGGCTGCATCGGCGAAGTGTCGGCGATTGCGCTCGCCATCGGCGCCGTCTATCTTCTCTGGCGCAAGGTCATCACCTGGCACATCCCTGTCTCTTTTATCGCGACGGTGTTTGTCTATTCGCTTGTCGCCGGCGGGGCGCCTGCGATGATGCAGGTCCTTACCGGCGGCGTCATGATAGGCGCGTGCTTCATGGCGACCGACTACGTGACGAGCCCGATTACCGCGAAGGGCAAGCTCGTTTTCGGCTTCGGGTGCGGGCTTCTATGCATGCTGATCCGCCAGTTCGGCGCATATCCCGAGGGCTGCTCGTTCGCGATCCTCATCATGAACGCGCTTTGCCCGCTCGTCAACCGCTGGACCCAGCCCAGGCCCTTCGGCGCAAAATAAGGGAAGGAGCGGGAGATGATGAATTCACACATGATGTGCAGGCGCGAGTTTGCCAAGGGCGCCATGGGGCTTTTCGGCTGGGGGATGTTCGCCGGCGCCCTCGGCGGCTGCAGCACCGTTTCCGGCGGATCTGGCCCGAGGCTTGTGTTTGGCGTCGTAAGCGACATCCACTTTCGCATGAGGCGCAAGAACGGGAAGGACACGTTCGAAGGCGAAGACAGATTCCGCGGCGCGCTTGAGTGGTTCCGCGACCAGGGCGTGGACGGAGTGACGATAAGCGGCGATCTCGCAGACCTCGGTCTCGTCGAGGAGCTCGAGGCCGTCGGCCGCACCTGGCGCTCGGTGTTCCCCGGCGACAAGGCGCCGGACGGCCGTCATGTCGAGAGGCTTTTCGTGTACGGCAACCACGACTGGGAGGGGTTCAGGTACGGTGGCGCCGCGAAGCAGATCTTCGGCGACGATCTCGACGCGCACACGATCCGCAGCGATCTTGCCGCCGCGTGGAAGAAGGCGTTCGGCGAGGAGTATTCGCCGGTCTGGCGCAAGGAGGTAAGGGGATACACCTTCGTCGGCGCGCACTGGACCGCCGACAAGTGCAAGGCGTACGAGGAAACCGGCGTGCCGCAGGCGCCGGAGTGGTTCAGGGAGAACGGAGGCACCATCGATCCATCGAAGCCGTTCTTCTACCTTCAGCATCCGCCGCCGAAGAACACATGCCACGGCCCGTCTCTCTGGGGGCATGACGACGGGCGCATCACCGCGGCGCTTTCGAAGTATCCGAACGCCGTCGCGCTGACCGGCCATTCGCATGCGCCGCTTTCGTCGGAGAAGGCGATATGGCAGGGCGAGTTCACCGCCATAGACGTCAGCTCGCTCAGCTACACGGGCCTCAGTTTCGGGGATCTCTATCCCTTCAGCCGCGAGAACGACAACACCGAGGGAAAGCTGTCCGCCACGAATCCGACGAAGATAATGCGCCGCATGTCCACCGGCGACGGGCATCAGGGCCTGCTCGCCAGCGTGTACGACGACCGCATCGTGTTCGAGCGCCGCGACTTCGTGAGCGGCGATAAGCTCGGCGACGACTGGGTCGTCCCGCTTCCGGCGAAGAAGCCGATGCCGTTCGCCTTCGCGCCTCGCGCGGCCGTGAGCATCGCCCCGGAGTTCCCGGCGGGAGCCGCGCTCGCCGCGCGCATGACGACCGGAAAGAACCGCGGCGGCGGAAACGTGAAGTCCGAGGAACGCCGCGTCCTCGAAGTCACGATTCCGGCCGCGAACCGCGCGGGGGCCGGGAGAGTCTTCGACTATGCCGTGGAGATTTCCGGCAAGGACGGCGGATTGGACAGGAGATTCGTCTTTGCCTCCGGGTTCCACAGGTCCGCGGGTACGAAGGAGGCCAACGCGCCGACGGTGCTTCAGGTCGATGCCGATCTTCTCTCCGTGAAGGGCGAAGTGCTCATAAAGGCCATTCCGCGCAACAGCTTCGGCGTTGCCGGCGGCGCAATAGCCATGCCGTTTGC
>CACYNF010000175.1 GCA_902775595.1 uncultured bacterium
CGGTCCCCGTGAAATACGAGAAGATCATTCACGAATACACGAAAAACGGCGTGGAGCGGAAATTCCCCTACTGCGACTACGAGTACCGCGGCGTGAGCCCTTGGAACTACGCCTTCAGCGACGGCTCGCTCTCACCCCGCGAGCATGAGATCGGGAAATTTCCGTTCTCGTCCGACGAGCCGCCCGTGACGCTGACGGCGAAGATGAAAAGGATAAACTGGGGTCTTGAGGACGGCTTCGAGACCGTCTGCGCCGCCTATCCGGAGTCCACCGCCCCGACCGGTCCCGAGGAGGAGATCGAACTGTTCCCCTACGGATGCGCCAAGCTGAGGATGACTCAGATACCTTTTGCGGGCGAATGAATGGCCCCTCTTCAACGGAACCGGCGGAGACGGGCGGCATACGATAAACATCTCCACTACCGCCGCGTTCGTCGCCGCGGGGGCGGGCGTGAAGATCGCCAAGCACGGCAATGTGGCGGCGACGTCGAAATGCGGCGCGGCCGACGTGCTGCGCGAGCTCGGCGTCGATCTCAGCCTCCCGCCCGACGGCGTCCGCAGGTGCTTCGATGAGACGGGGATGGCGTTTCTCTTCGCCCAGCGCTACCACCCGGGCATGCGCTTCGCTGCGAACGTGCGCAGGCAGCTCGGCTTCAAGACGCTTTTCAACCTGCTCGGGCCGATCACCAACCCGGCCGGCGTGACACGTCAGGCGATTGGCGTCTACGACCCGAAGCTCGTGCCGGTGGTCGCGGAGGCGCTCAAGGAGCTCGGCAGCGTGCGCGCGCTCGTCTTCTCCGGGACGGAGGGAATGGACGAAGTCGCGCCGGTCGGGTTCACCCTCGTGTCGGAGCTGAAGGACGGCAGCATCTCCACCGGGCTTTTCAACGCGGACGCGCTTGTCCACGGGGAAAATCGCGGAGTCGAGGACCTTGCAGGCGGAGACGCTGCCGAGAACGCCGCGGTCCTTCGCGGGATTCTCTCCGGCGAGATAGGCGGCGTCAGGCGCGATGCCGTTCTCGTCAACGCGGCCGCTGCGATCGTCGCAGGCGGGAAGGCGGATACGATGGAGGAGGGCTACAAACTTGCCTGCGAGTCGATCGACTCGGGGAGGGCGGCCGAAAAACTAAAGGAGTTCGTGAAATGCACTTCAAGGATGCACTGAAGAGGGATGGAGTAAACATCATCGCCGAGTTCAAGCGCGCGTCGCCGTCGCTTGGGGACATAGACGTCGCGGCCGATCCTGTCGCGAAGGCGAAGATATACGAGGCGGGCGGAGCTGCCGCGATGTCGGTTCTCTGCGACGCCGCGCGGTTCAAGGGCAGCGTCGAGGACCTGCGGCGCGTCGCCGCGTCGGGCGCGAAGATCCCGCTTCTCGCCAAGGACTTCATCTCGGAGAAGGCGCGTCTCCGCGAGGTGAAGGACGCGGGTGCGAGCGCGGCGCTTCTCATCGTCAGATACCTTGACGACGCGCAGCTTGCCGGGCTTCTCGCTGAAACGCGCAGCCTCGGGCTTGACGCGCTTGTCGAGACGCACAGCGAGGAGGAGATAAAGAGGGCGGTCGCAGTTGGCGCGGACATCATCGGCGTCAACTGCCGCGATCTTTCCAACTTCACTGTGGATGTCTCTATATCCGAGCGGCTCTTGAAGGCGATTCCGGACGGAATCGTCAAGGTCGCGGAGAGCGGCATCAAGACATCTGCCGACATCGCGCGGCTCAGGGCGGCGGGCGCGAACGCGTTCCTTATTGGAACCGCACTGATGAAGTCTCAGGACCCGGCAAAACTGTTGTCGATTTTAACCATGTAGAACGTGTAGATCGTGTAGAAATCCTGCATGTTTCTACACGTTCTACACGGCCAATCATTTTCGGCAAGAGATTTGTAATTACGACATTATCTGAAAATCAAAACGACCACAACCATGAACACGACGAAACATTATGGACCATACGGCGGACAGTACGTCGCCGAAACGCTGATGGGGCCGCTTAACGAACTTGCCGCGGCCTATCTCGAAGCGAAGGAGGACCCTGAGTTCCAGCGAGAATTCGCGGCTCTTCTCAAGGACTATGTCGGGCGCGAGTCGCCGATCACCGTCTGCAGGCGATTGTCAGCGAAGCTCGGCGGCGCGACGATAGCCCTGAAGCGCGAGGACCTCAACCACACCGGCGCCCACAAGGTCAACAACACGATCGGCCAGGCGCTCTTAGCTAAGCGAATGGGCAAGAAGCGTCTCATCGCCGAGACCGGCGCGGGGATGCACGGCGTCGCTACGGCGACGGTCGCCGCGCTTCTCGGAATGCCATGCGAGGTCTACATGGGCGCGATAGACGTGAAGCGCCAGGCGCCGAATGTCGAGCGCATGAAGATGCTCGGCGCGACAGTCCACGCAATCGAGGAGGGCAGCGCGACATTGAAGGACGCGATGAACGAGGCGCTCCGCGACTGGGTTACGAACTGCGACGACACTTTCTACGTGATCGGGACGGCTGCCGGCCCCTATCCGTATCCGGAGATGGTGAAGGACTTCCAGTCCGTAATCGGACGCGAGGCGCGCCGCCAGTGCCTTGAGAAGTTCGGGCGTCTCCCCGACCAGGCGATCGCGTGCGTCGGCGGCGGGTCCAATGCCATCGGGCTCTTCGCCGGGTTCTTGGACGACGCGGGCGTAAAGCTCGTCGGCGTCGAGGCGGCTGGCAGGGGAATCGCGACCGGCGAGCACGCGGCGTCGATTAACGGCGGTCGGCTCGGCGTCCTGCACGGCGCGAAGACGATGCTGCTCCAGACAGCAGACGGCAACGTAATTGACACGTATTCCGTCTCGGCGGGTCTTGACTACCCGGGGGTCGGGCCGGAACACTGCTATCTCCACGACACGGGGCGAGCCGAATACTCGTCGATCACCGACGACGAGGCGATAGCCGCGTTCGACGACTTGTGCCGCTACGAGGGCATCATCCCCGCGCTCGAGTCGAGCCACGCGCTCGCGGAGGCGATAAAGCGCGCGCCGTCGCTTCCCAAGGAGACGATCCTCCTCGTGTGCCTCTCGGGGCGCGGCGACAAGGATATCGAAAACATACTCGCATACAAGCAAAGACGGTAGGGGCCGCTCTCCGAGCGGACCGCGGTCGCCTCGGAGAGGCGACCCTACCAATGGGGCCGAAACCTCTACAAGACCTAACCACATAACTAACACGAACATGAAAAGAATTTCACACTGCTTTGCAAAGGCCAAGTCCGAAGGACGCGGCGCATTTGTCGCGTACATGACGATTGGCTATCCAACCCTCGAGAAGAGCGAGGCCGCCGTCGAGACGCTGATCTCGGAAGGCGCCGACATAATCGAGCTCGGCGTGCCTTTCTCCGACCCGTTTGCCGACGGCGCGGTGATACGCGCCGCCGCATACGAGGCGTTGCGGCAGGGAGTGACGCTGCACGACGTCATCGCGCTGGCGAAGCGCGTGCGTTCGCGCCATCCCGAGACGGGGCTTGTCCTC
>CACYNF010000176.1 GCA_902775595.1 uncultured bacterium
GTCGCAGATGCTCTGCGCCGCCTGCCCGTCGGGAAGCGCCACGCCGGAGTGTCCGAGGTGGTAGAGCGCGAAGCCGGTAACCGACAAGGTGCCCGCGAGAATGATTCCTGTCTGGACAAGATCGGTGTAGACGACTGCGGAAAGCCCGCCGATGGACGAATAGACGCCGGCGAGCAAGACCGTCGCGACGGCGCCGATCCAGAAGGAAGTGATCGTCGTCCCGCCAATCGTGAGCTGGACCTCGGGCATCATCACTTCGAAGAAGAGCGCACCCGCGAAGACGGTGACGGAGATCTTCGTCAGGACATACGCCGCGAGCGACACGAGCGAGAGGATCCACCGCGCCTTCGCGCCGAAGCGCCGCTCCAGGAACTCGGGCATCGTCGAGACGCCCGAATTGTAGTAGAACGGCAGGAACACCCAGCTCATCATCACGAGCACCCACGCGTGGAACTCCCAGTGCGACTGCGAAAGGCCCGCGACCGCGCCGGAGCCCGCGAGGCCGATCAAGTGCTCCGAGCCGATGTTCGCCGCGAAGATCGACGCGCCGATCGCGAGCCAGCCGACGGATCGCCCGCCGAGGAAGAGGTCCTCGCCGGACTCGATCTTGTTGCGCCTCAGCGAGAAAACGACCACTCCGGCCAGTACGCCGAAATAGCCGAATATCATAAGCCAGTCAATCCACGTCAGCATCTTTTCCGTGCCCCTTTCCCTTGTTTGCAGAAGAAGTATAGCAAAACCGCGGCGATGCAACCATCACCCAAAAGGGTCACAATTGGCAAATCCCCCGCGGAAAGCCTATCGAGAGGCGGAAAACCAGGCCGAATTACTTCTCATGGCGGCGCGTCGGGGAGTACGGACAACCCGAGCCATTGGACGTCGAGCCGCACCAGATGCACTTGTTGCCGCCCGGGCCATGCCGGTGCAGCCGGTCCGGACCATACGCGCACCCATGTCCGTAGCTGGACGAGCCGCACCATTCGCAGTGCTTCTCGTCATCGCGATGTTCATGAAGCCGGTTTGGGCCGTATGCGCAGCCGTGCCCGTAGCTCGTCGAACCGCAATGCCTGCATTTTGTCGCCATGTCAGCTTTCCTTTCGTCTGACGCATATTATAGCAAATCAACGATTCAGCTGCAGCAAATCCGCCGTGCTATGTCTACGGCTGCTGGCCTATCGAGAGTCGAAAAAACCGGGCCGAGGTGGTGTCGAGCTCGTTTGTCGGGACGACGTACCACGAAGCCGAAGTCGAAATCTCGTCGCATCCGTAGAGCGTATACGCGCGGCCGGGGAGCGCGGGATCCCAGGAAACGCGCGGCACGCCACCGGACACGTCGATCGCCAGCGCGATGTCGCTCACCTCGGCATCCGCAGGGTCGAGCCCCATCAGCCAGCTCGCCCAAAGCGTGCGGCCGTTCGCCCCGACGAGCTTCGCGAGCGAGTCGAAGCCGTACGTCTCGTTGAAGTACGTCGACGCGGAATGGACCGCATTGGTGTCGGTCAACTCGGCGAGCATCTTCGCGCCGTCATCGGTCGCGGACGGAACGTCGGAGGCGTGGGCCTTGTCCGTGAGGCGAGTGTAGGCATTGATGCAGATCGCCCAGCCGTTGACATCGGCAGCGTACAGTCCGCAGTCGTAGGCGTCGTACCACCTGTTGGTGGCGTCGTTCTCCGACCAGCCCACATAGCCGTTGCCAGGACGGAAGGCGACACCGCCGTAGACCGGGTCTTCCGGAACCGGCGTTTGCGTGGCGACGATGATCGAAGCGGCGGAGCCGGTCTGCCTGAAGACGACAGCATAGGACGAGCCGGGCGCGAGCGGGATTTCGCGCTCGAGAGGAACCGTAGTGTAGCCCCCGCGCGCGAGCGTGCCGGACTGCGTCAGCGCACACGTGCCGCCTTCCAGCGGATCCTCGGAGGGATAGACCGTTCCGTACGTTTCTGTGGAATAATCGCAGGGCACAACCTCATCCCACCGCGACGTCGCGTGGCGAACGACATTGGTGTAGACGGAAATTTCGTACTCGTAGGGATAGACCGCCGTCCACAGGCCGACGGCGGCCAGGCTCTCGCCGGACGCCGCGGTAAAGACAACGGCCTGGAGGTCGCTGTCGAGCTGCGGGAAACAGCCTTCATTCGAGATGGATGTATCGTAGTGCGGCCCGGCGATGGCATAACCATGGACGGCGTCGTACGTCGGTGCACCTTCCGCGGCAGGCAGATATACCGAGCCGTCATTTCTTGCGAAACCGGTGTCACAATAGGAGATGTAGCAGAACCCCCCTTCTCCGATGCCCGTGCCCCAGCTGTTCTTGATGATCCACGCGCCGTCTGACTCGGGCGGATCCCTGAACAGCTCCTTGGGAAGATTGTCATCCCAGCCGACTATGGTGACTGCGTGGTTTGCGGAGGCGCTGTACGTGTAGCAATGGTACGCGTAGTTGGAACAAGCGCAAGAGTAGCTCCAGTACATGGAAGTCGCGATTGCGCCGTAGTCGAGGATGGCGCGCTTGAGCGCCGCGCGGCTCTCCCCGGTTCCGTCGAGCGCGGGAATCCATACGACGTCCTGCACATGCAGTTCGCTTGGCAGTGCCGGACTGTTGGCGGATGGCCACGCATCTTTCGTTCCGACATACGGATCCTTCTCCTCGGCAACGGGACCGCTCCAGCGCAGCAGATAGCCGGCCGGCGTATACGAATAGGCGCCCTGGCCGTAGTAGCCCTCTTCCATCCCGCAGAGCTTGGCCAGGTTCTTCTCGGAAAAGTCGTATTCGCCCCGTCCGGACTTGAGGAGCTGCGTCTCGATCGTCGCAAGCGTGGCAAACGCCCAGCAGTTTCCAAGATCATGCTGGTGCTTGACTGACGTCACCCAGCCGTTGCTCGCGGAATTCCAGTACGCAGGCAGCTCCTCCGCCGTGGAGCGCAGAAGCGGCGCGCGGCGCGCGGGCTTGAGCTCGCGCACGCGGATTTCCTTCCCCGGGGCATTTGGAAGAAAGCCCGGCACAAACTGCGGCGAATCATCCGCAAAAACGGCCAGCGGGGCAAAGGCGACGAAGGCGACGAAGAACATAGTCCTTCGCAATCGGCAGATTGCGGGTCACGGAAGCGCTGCACCGACGAGTCGGGAGACGAGCTTGCCGTCCGCCTGACCCTTGAGGCGGGCCATCGTCTCCTTCATGACGCGTCCCATGTCCTTCTTCGACGATGCCCCCGTCTCTGCGATCACCGCCTTGACGACCGCCGCGACCTCGTCCTCCCCAAGCTGCGCCGGAAGGTATCTCTTCAGCAGTTCGAGTTCCTTCTTCTCGGTCTCGGCAAGTTCCGCGCGACCAGCCGCGGTGAACTGCGCAATCGACTCCTCGCGCTGCTTCGCGCCCTTCGAGAGGACGGAGAGCACA
>CACYNF010000177.1 GCA_902775595.1 uncultured bacterium
TCGTCCTCTGCGCGGCGGTGGCGTTTCCTTGCGTCGGCTCCTCTACGTTCGGCGCGTTCGCCGTGCCGATCGTCTTCGGCCTCCCGGTCATGCTCGCAGCGCATTGCCTGAAAGAGGCGTGACGGCGCGGCGCATATGCCGCGGCATTTTTTGGTATAATATCCCCCATGAATGGATACACGTGTGTAGTCTGCGTCAAGCAGGTTCCGGATACGAAGAAGGTCACCGGCCAGGCCATGAAGGCCGACGGGACCATCAACCGCGCGGCGCTGCCCGCGATCTTCAACCCCGAGGACAAGAACGCCCTTGAGGCGGCGCTGTCCGTAAAGGAGCGCTACGGCGGCAGGGTCATCGCGATCGCGATGGGACTCCCCGCGGCGACGGCCGTTCTGCGCGAGGCGCTCGCCTGCGGCGCCGACGAGGCGGTTCTCGTCACCGACCGCAAGGCGGCGGGCTCCGACACGCTCGCGACGAGCTACATCCTCTCGCAGGCGGTTAAGAAGTTCAACCCCGACCTCGTCTTCTGCGGCCGCCAGGCCATCGACGGCGATACGGCCCAGACGGGTCCGCAGATCGGCGAGAAGCTCGACTGCGCCGTCGTCACCTATCTCGAGAAGCTTGATCTGGACGGAAACGTCGCAATCGCGACGCGCGACATCGGCACCGGCGTCGAGACCTGCCGCGCCAAGCTTCCCGCTCTCTTCACCGTCACCGAGAAGTTCGGGGAATTGAGGCCTTATGAGATGCGCCGCGTCATGAAGTACAAGAACGCCGAGCCGACGATCCTCGACTGCGCCGCGATCGGCTGCGAAGACGACCGCTGCGGCTTCGCCGGGTCTCCGACGAGCGTCAACAAGATCGAGTCCGTCGTCCTCGCGGGCGGCGAGTTCAAGGAGGTCGCCGCGACCGACGAGGGAATCGGCGCCCTCGTCGCAGAGCTTATCAAGGACCACACCATCGGGTGAGGACAACAGGCGTACAACAGCAGGAATTTGGAAACGTTATGAAGAATACACAAGGCGAAGTCTGGGTATTTGCGGAGCAGGAGGAGGGCAAGCTCTCCGACGTTCCGTTCGAACTTCTCGGCAAGGCGCGCGAACTCGCGTCGAAGCTCGGAGTCAAGGTCGGAGCGGTCCTGATGGGCTCTGGCGTAGAGGAGCTTGCGAAGCCGCTCTTCGAGGCGGGCGCGGATGTCGTGCATATGATCGATGATCCCGCGCTGAAGGTCTACCGCAACAAGGCCTACCGCCACGCGATGGTCGAGCTCGTAAAGGAGGTCAATCCGCAGATCGTGATCTTCGGTGCGACGCACATGGGGCGTGACCTCGCGCCGTCCGTCGCGTCGGCGCTTAGGTGCGGGCTTACGGCCGACTGCACCGACCTGCAGATCGGCGACTACGAGGACAAGAAGACGAAGGAAACGTTCACAAACGTCCTCCACCAGATCCGTCCGGCTTTCGGCGGCAACATCATCGCGACGATCGTCAACGCGCGCAACTGGCCGCAGATGGCGACTGTGCGCGAGGGCGTGATGAAGCCGCTTGCGCGCGAGGAAGGGCGCAAGGGCGAGCTCGTGAAGCACTCGGCTCATCTTGACGGGGTCGAGATCCCGGTCGAGGTCGTCGAAATCGTCCGCAAGGCGTCGACGGTCAATCTGAAGGGTGCGCGCATCATCGTGTGCGGCGGCGCGGGCGTCGGGTCGAAGGAGAACTTCAAGCTTCTCCACGACCTTGCCGGCGTTCTTGGCGGCGCGGTCGGCGGATCGCGCGCGGCGGTTGACCTCGGGTACTGCGAGCACGAGCGGCAGATCGGGCAGACGGGCGTCACGGTTCGCCCCGCGCTTATGATCAGCTGCGGCGTCTCGGGTGCGGTGCAGCACCTCGCCGGCATGCAGGACTCGGCGAAGATCATCGCAATCAACACCGACAAGGACGCTCCGATCTTCAAGGTAGCGCACTACGGCATCGTCGGCGACCTGAACGTCGTCATTCCAAAGCTTATCAAGGCGATTCGCGCCAAGGGAGAGTGAGAGATGGGCAATTTCTACAGAGACAACAAGGACATCGAGAACGTCATCGACCTTCTCGACTTGAGCGAGGTCGCGACGCTGCTCGAAGAGGACTTCAAGTTCGCGAAGGAATACGACTTCGCGCCGAAGGACGCGGCAGACGCGATCGACAACTACAAGCGCGCAATCGACCTCTGCGGCGACATCATGGCGAACCGCATCGCCCCGCTCGCGGAGGAGACCGACCTCGTCGGCAACACGCTGAACGAGGACGGGTCCGTGACGCGCGCCCCCGGCATGAAGCTCGCGATCGAGCTCTTCGGGAAGACGGGGCTAATGGGCGTCACGATTCCCTACTACCTCGGCGGTCTCAACATGCCCTGCACCGTCCTCACCGCGTGCAACGACATCGTGAGCCGCGGCGACGCAGGGCTTATGAACCTCTTCGGGCTCCAGGGCATCGCAGAGACGATCAACTGGTTCGCCGACGAGGAGATCAAGAAAGAGTACGTTCCGCGCCTCGTGACAGGCGAGTGGACTGGCGCGATGGTCCTCACCGAGCCGGACGCCGGCTCCGACCTCCAGTCCGTAAAGACTTCCGCCTACCAGGACAAGGACGGCGTCTGGCGCGTCAACGGCGTCAAGCGCTTCATCACGAACGGCTGCGGCGAGGTGCTTCTCGTCCTCGCCCGCACCGAGCCCGAGTTCAGCGACGGACGCGGCTTAAGCTGCCTTCTCGTCGAGAAGGGCCCGTGGGTCAAGGTGCGCCGCCTCGAGAACAAGCTCGGCATCCACGGCTCGCCCACGTGCGAAATGGTCTTCACAGAGGCGCCCGCGAAGCTGATCGGTCTTCGTAAGCGCGGCCTCATCACCTACGTCATGGCGCTCATGAACGGCGCCAGAATGGGCATTGCCGCCCAGGGCACCGGCATCGCCGAGGCCGCCTACCGCGCTGCGCGCGACTACGCGGCGGCGAGAAAGCAGTTCGGCGTCACGATCGACACGTTCCCGGCGCTCCGCGAGCTTATGTCGACGATGTCGGTCGAGCTCCAGGCCTCGCGCCTCCTCACCTACTACGCGGCGAAGAACGTCGACCTCGAAGCGGGGCTCGGCAAGAAGTTCGAGTCGCTTAAGGGAACGCCCGAGGCACAGGCCGTCCGCGCGCGTTTCAAGAAGTACGCGGCGTTCAACAAGATGCTCACTCCGATGGCGAAGTACTACGGCTCAGAGCTTTCGATGCGCAACGCGCAGGGCGCGATCGCCGTTCTCGGCGGCT
>CACYNF010000178.1 GCA_902775595.1 uncultured bacterium
TCACCGCGCATCCGACGAACCGCGTCGTTGCATGTCGCTCAGTTCGGCACTCGCCCCCTCGTCCCTTGCCTCACCTTCCATAAGGTGCGTTTTTCTTCGAAGCATTTGCGCTCGCCGCCGTTCCGTCAGCTCGCTTAACCCTGTCCGCGGTAAAAGTGTCGCAACGCTAATCGACTCTAATTCTACCCTAACTGACTCTAATCGACACTAACTACTTCGTGAATGATTTCGTCCGCTCTTCTCGCTCCGATGGTCGCGGACGCGGAGGGTGTATTTCGGCGGCATGCTTTTTTCTGTTGCGAGGCTATCGCCGCGACGAGCCGATGGTCGCGGGTGAGGTAGGTGGAAGGCCGCAGGCGTAAGAGAGACTTGCGTACGCAACCAGTGATAGACGCCGAGGCACGGCAGGCTAAACGCGGCTCATTGTCTGACGAGCGAGAGCCGTCGCGGGCCTGGAACCGAACGAGAGCCCCGCGAGCCATCGGGCGGCGCGGCGATTTTCCGCCCTAAGCCGAAACACAGCCCGAAGCGGGCGCGACGCAATGCCGTCAGGCGCAGTCCCTAATATCAGGTAGTGGGAATAAGCCAGTCGGAATCGGCTCCGTTGATTTCGACTGGCACTACATAACGGTCGCCCGATGCGCTCTTCGCATCGGCGGCTTTTTTTGCCTCTACTGGAGCCGAAACTGGTTTTGCCTGCTTTGGCTGAGGTTTGGCCGCAGAAGGGGGCGTGGGCTTCTTGGCGGGAGCCGCGGGCTTCTTCGCTGGAGCGGCGGCAGCCGGCTTGCTCTTTGGCTTTGAAGGAACGAGATCGTCAAGCTCATCGTCGTCGAGTTCGTTGTCATATGCATTGAAGTAGCTGACAGGCTCGTCTAGCTCATCAAGCGGAGATTGCTTCTTATCCGCGGCGGCTTTTCCTTCGGCGTCTTTCTTCTCGTAATATTCGGGATATAGACGGCGGCGCTGGCGTTCGACTTCTTCGCGGCGAAGTTTCTCTTTCTCTGCTGCGATTTTATCCTTTTCGGCCTTGAGAAGGGCCCTGGCCTTTACAAGCTTTGCCGTATCCTCGTCAATCTGCTTCTGGAGCGCGAGCTGTTCCTTGGAAGGGCCCGTTGTATCCTGTGCCTTTGCTGCAGCCGCTGCAACCGCCTTGAGCTGCTCTTCGGCCATCTTGGCGCGGCTCTCTTCGAGCTTCGCCTGCTGCTCGATCATTTTCGCCTGCTGGTCGGCCATCTGCTTTTGAAGGGCGGCCAGGGTGTCGGTCATCGCCTTGATGGCGGCGTCGTTTGCGGGGTTGTGCGCCGGAGCCTGGGGCTGGACGACTACCGGCTGGCGTTCACGCTCCTTCATGGCAAACTCGACGAGCTTGTCGTTCAGCGCCTGGTTCTGCGCAGTTGCGTCGCGGAGCAGCAGCTGATTTCTCGCGTCGGCCTCTCTAAGCATGATCATGAAGACGACTATGACGATGGTCATAAGGAATCCAAAGAACAGGCAGAGCATGATCATGCGCTTGCGCGCCTTGCTCTGCTCGGCGTCAATGTACTGCTGAAAAGCCTTGAGCACCGGGAAGTCGTCAAGACCTTCCTGTCCATAGATGCTGACGGCGTTGTTGGCGGTAGGATTGTCGTTCATGGGCAGATTATACCATTTTTTCAGTTTATTCGTGTTTCAAACTTAATTATTGCCTTGTGTCGCATAATGCGTGTTATGTCAACTACGTTCTTTCCCCACAAAGTTCCCTCAGTATCCACAGTCCATTATCGACTTCTCAAAGCCGAACGTCGCGGCGATAAGAGCCGCACGGATCCACATGCCGTTGCGCATCTGTCGCCAGTACATCGCGCGAGGGTCGCGGTCGCAGCATGTCGCAATTTCGTCGCGGCGCGGCAGCGGATGAAGAATGACGCCGTCCTTAGGAAGAAGCTTGAGCTCCTCAGCTCCGAACTTGAAGCGGGAGGTGTCGATCTTCGCCGAGGCGCCCTTGGAGGAATCCCACTCGTCCTGGATTCGCGTCATGTAGACCGCGTCGGCTATGCGCACCGAGGCGCGGAGATCGTCAGTCACCTCGAAGTCGATCCCCTTCTTCGCAAGGATCATCACGACATCGGCCGGCACCTGCAGCTCTCGCGGCGCGACGAAAATCTGCCTGACGTTCTTGAAGTTGGTGAGGAGGTACGAAAGCGAGCGGACCGTGCGTCCGCGCATAAGATCGCCGCAGAACACGACCGTCTTGCCGTCTATCCCGCCGCGGTTCTCGAACGAGCGGAAGAGCGTGTATATGTCGAGGAGCGCCTGCGTCGGGTGCTGGTCCTTCCCCGAGCCGGCGTTGAGGATCGGAATCGGGCGTGACGAATTGGACAGCTCCCACGCCATCTTTTCGGCAAGCCCCTGCTCCGGCGAGCGCATTATTATCATGTCGAAATACGACGAAAACGTGCGTATCGAATCCTCGTGGCTCTCGCCTTTGAATTCAGACGAGGTCGCTGCGTCGCGAACCGAGCCGGTCGTCACTCCGAGGATCTGGCACGCCGCGAGATGCGAAAGGAACGTACGCGAGCTCGGCTGGGAGAAGTAGAGCATCGCGCGTTTGTGGGCGAGCACGCTCTTTAGGTACAGAGCGCCCTCCTTCGACTTGTTGATGAAACGTATCCTGTTGGCAAGTGCGCAGAGCCGTTCGAGAATGGGCCTGTCGAACTGCTGGGCGAAAAGCGTGTGATACGGCATCCCCTCGCCATCCGCCCTTTCAAGATACGGGCGCTTCGCCTCGAGCGGCAGCGCGTGAAACTCGTTCCAGCCTATGTCAGTAAGTCTTGCCATAAAAATCCCTGTAGAGTTTTCCTATATTATACCAAATTCCCCATGCCCCCTGCTCTATCCGCGCGGATGGAACCGGCGGTGGATGTCGCCAAAGCGCGTCGCGTCCACATGCGTGTAGATCTGTGTCGTCCCGATGTCGGCGTGCCCGAGCAGCTCCTGTATCGCGCGTATGTCCGCGCCGTGCTGGAGCATGTGCGAGGCGAAGCAGTGCCTGAGAACGTGCGGCGATATCCTCTCCGGCGCGATTCCGGCGGCGAGAGCCCTTTCCCTTATGAGCTTGAAGACCGCCTGCCTCGTGAACGGCTTCTTGAGGCGCGTCACGAAGACGTGTCCGACGGAGAGGTCGCCCTTGGTGAACACGTCCCTCGCCGACGCAAGATACGCGACGAGCGCGCGGCCAGCCGCCCTTCCGATCGGGACGATGCGCTCCTTGGAGCCCTTCCCGATGACCC
>CACYNF010000179.1 GCA_902775595.1 uncultured bacterium
GGATAAAGGCGGCGTAGGACGGACGAGCTTGCATTCCCTTTTTCCAGATTATATCCCATTATTCGTCGTTGGATCTGTGGATGAGTCGCAGGTTGGATGTTGCATAGGTTGGAGAATCGCGGATGTGGGATGGTTGAGTCGAAATCGTTCTTGGATTCGACACGAAGGATGGTTGAGCCGTGGTTGAGGTTTGGCTGTGTGGCGGTTGAAGGACGGTTGTGGAGGGGCTGAGGTTCCCGATGGTTATCGGGGTTGGAAGGCGGTTGTGTAGTGGTTGGAAAAATGGTTGTGGTTGAATAGCGGTTGGGTAGGGTCGCATAGAGTCAATTAGCATCGATTAGTGCCGATTAGAGTCGGGTGGTCAAGCGGTATAGCGGACTGCGACAAATACGCGGCGGATTTGCCGCGCTCTTTATGCGACTACCGAAGCCGAGTTGCCGAAACGGGGCGAACGCCCATTCAAGGACAACTACGCCCTCCTCAAGAAGCTCTCCGAGATGTGAGGGCGGTAGGGCGCGATGGCCTCATCGCGCCGCATATCGAAACGGGGCGCGGCGCATCTGCCGCGCCCCGTTTGTTTACTCGGCCGCCTACGGCGGAATTTTGATATAATAGGCGGAAACAAATCGGAGATGAGACGGCATGGATAGACTAAGACAGTGCTTGGGAGCATTTGCGGCCGGGCTGGCGCTGATGTTCGCGGACGGCTGCGGGCCGTTCTGGGTGAATCCCTACATCACGGTCGAGCAGAGCAACCTCAACTGGATGGAGATCCACTACTACAACACCAACCGCAAGCCGGTGAAGCGCGTGTCGCTGTCGCTCTCGGGCTCGGGGCACGTCGAGATAAAGAAGGGGACGAGCCCGCAGATATCCGACGACTTCGCCAAGAAGTACAAAGAGGACGAGTGGGCCGACATCCACACGCAGCGTATGGACATTGACCCCGCGCACATCAACGACATCTTCCAGGACCTCGTCAACCGCGGGGTCCTCGACCGCGAGAAGTGGGGCAAGTCAGAGAAGAACAAGAAGGAATACAAGCGCTTCATCGCCGTCAAGGCCAACATCAACAACGTGACGTATTCCGAGAGGGACAACATCTTCGAGGTGGATCCCGACCTTGCCGAATACCTCCTCGACACGATAAGGCAATTCGAGAGGCCTGCGCGCAGATGAACATACACGACACGATACTATCAATGGCGACGAAGGCCCGCGCGGCCTCCGCCGGTCTTGCGAAGAAGACGACGGATGAAAAGAACGCCGCGCTTCTCGCCATCTCAGATTCCCTTGAGAAGAACCGCGCGTCAATCGTCGCCGCGAACGGGATCGACTTGGCGCATGCGAAGGAGGCGGGCATCTCTCCCGCGATGATCGACCGCCTTACCCTCACGCCCGCGCGCTTCGACGCGATGGTCGCCGGCGTCAGGCATGTCGCGACCTTGCCCGATCCCGTAGGAGAGACGATCTGGACGCGCGAGCGCCCGAGCGGGATAAAGATCCGCAAGGTGCGCGTGCCGCTCGGCGTGATTGCGGTTGTCTTCGAGTCGCGCCCGAACGTCTTCATCGACACGGCTGCGCTTTGCCTGAAGACCGGCAATGCCGTGATCCTGCGTGGCGGCAAGGAGGCGGTAGAGTCGAACAAGGCCCTCGCCGCCGCCGTCCGCGATGCTGGCGTTGGCGACGCCGTGCAGCTTGTCGAGACGACCGACCACGCCGCGGTCACCGAGCTCGTCCGCGCCGTGGGTCTCGTCGACGTCGCGATTCCTCGCGGCGGCGAACGGCTCATCCGCGCGATGTGCGAGGCCGCGCTCGTTCCTGTTCTCAAGCACTACAAGGGCGTGTGCCACATCTATGTCGACGACAAGGCCGACCTCGCGATGGCGCTTTCGATTCTCGACAACGCGAAGACCCAGCGTCCAGGGGTTTGCAACGCCGCCGAGTGCCTTCTCGTCCACGAGAAGCTTGCGCCCATGTTCATGCCGATGGTCGAGGCGTGGGCTAAGGACAAGGGCGTGACGCTACACGAGAACGAGGCGGGGACAGAATACCTCTCGTTGGACATCAATGTCGCGAAGGTCGCCGACTATCGTGCCGCAATCGACTTCATCAACGCCAATTCCTCGCATCATTCCGACTGCATCGTGACGAACGACGAAGCCCGTGCGGCCGAGTTCCTGCGCGACGTCGATTCGGCTGCTGTCTACCACAACGTCTCCACGCGCTTTACCGACGGCGGTGAATTCGGCATGGGCGCGGAGATAGGCATCTCCACCGACAAGCTCCACGCTCGCGGTCCGATGGGCCTCGAAGAGCTCACGACCTACAAGTACACCATCACCGGCGACGGCGTGATTAGGGGATGATGTGAAAGTTGGCGACATACCAGAAGTCGACCGTGCGCTGAAGAAGGAATTCAAGGCGCATTCCGCGCCGATCATCGAACTCATCGAGTCGCAGACTAAGGACCCTTTCTGCGTTCTCGTAGGGACGATCCTCTCCGCTCGCACGAAGGACGCCTGCACCGCAGGCGCAGTGCGTCGGCTCTTCGCAAAGGCGAAGGGCGCTTGCTTTGCGCCGGAAGACCTTGAGCGGCTGAGCGTCAAGGAGATAGAGAGGCTAATTTTTCCCGTCGGTTTCTACCACGACAAGGCAAGGCACCTGAAGGCGCTTCCAAAAGTCCTCAAGGAGAAATTCAACGGCGTTCTGCCGAATACGGTCGAGGCGCTGTGCGAGCTGCCGGGCGTCGGGCGCAAGACCGCGAACCTCACCGTCGCAGTCGGCTTTGACCTTCCCGCTATCTGCGTCGACGTACATGTGCACCGCATCTGCAACCGCCTTGGGCTCATCAAGACCAAGACTCCGCTCGAGACGGAGATGACGCTTCGCAAGATCCTTCCTGTAAAATACTGGAAGACATGGAACAGCCACCTCGTCTCGTTCGGGCAGACGCGCTGCGCGCCGGTGCGTCCGAAGTGCGACGGCTGCCCGATCAGGAAGTTCTGCACTGTATGCACATGAAGCCGAGAATCACAGTTGACGGGACGCTTCCGAAGGCGCTCGGGCTGAGCAGGGCCCGCGTCAGATCCGCCGCGGCGTTTTTCGCGGCGAAGTCGTCGGCGCGCATAGGCGTGCCGTTCCGCGAAGTTACCGTAATTCTCCAGGACGACGCATCTTCGGCGGAGGTGCATCTCGCCGTCAACGGCGCGGAGGGGCCGACGGACGCGATAACGCAGGGATACGACCCGA
>CACYNF010000180.1:0-1031 GCA_902775595.1 uncultured bacterium
TTAGAGCGGCCTTCGGCCGATTTATGCGACGCAGTCGCATCCCCAAATACTTCTATCGACATATGCAAAGTCGTTGAGTGGCGCGAAGCTGCGGAGCGGGAATGCGCCCGCGCCGAAGGCGTCGGGTCGGGTGAGCGCAAAGCGCGAACTGCGAAGCAGCCGCAAGGCCCCGCGCGGGAGCCCCAACGCTCGGAGTTTCTATTACTTAGAGGCATGCTGTTCCACTAAATTCTTTGAAGAACCATTTCTTTGCGACCTTTGCGTTCTTTGCGGCGAAAACACATTAAGGCCGAGAGCACACCTCCTTCATCCTCCCAAACTCCAAAACTCCCCGTAGCGAAAGCAATAAAATGCTATCGTGGTTTACAAGACAGTGGACGTCATTAGTGTCGTAATTAGTATAGGAATCCAAACATCCAGAGGGGAATCTTGTTGCCACGCCCGACGGAAACACCGTCGTTCACGACGTAGCTGTCCGGCAAGTCGGCAATCTGCTCAAAGCCCTTCCTCCTGCCGCCCACTTCAAATGTCCACTTCCCGTCAATGACGAAATCCCCAACTCCTGTATAGGTGACCGCATGGCCCATCTTCGTCTGGTTGAAGAAGAACGTCTCCCTCGCAACGCCCGAATCCACGCGCGGAACAAGCGCATGCATGAGGTTGGTGTTGCTTACGTATATCTTCTCCGGCTTGGAGAGGTCGTCCAGCTTCCGGCCCTTGGAATCAACAAGCGCGAGAAGTCCCGCGCGATGAAGCGCCTTGAGCATCTTGAGGCCCTGGTCGCGCCCGGTTTCCAGCTCGCGGTAGAGCGCGCTCATGTTCGGCGTCTGCGGACAACTCTCTGCAAGCACCATCAGCATCTTGCGGGTCTTCCTGATCGTATCCTGCGACACATCGTCAATCGCGGGATAGTCCGTTTCCAGTACCTTGTTAACTGTCTCGACAAGGCGTTCCCGAAACTTTGCATGGCTCTCGCGGTAGAATGGATAGTATCCGCTTTTCAAATACGCCTCGAAATACGGAAGCACCTT
>CACYNF010000180.1:1060-4293 GCA_902775595.1 uncultured bacterium
CGCCTTGAAATCAAGCACCCCTTCCAGCTTCAGATACTCGCGGAAGCTCAGGCCCTCCAGCATATACGTCGCCTGCCGTCGCGAAAGATCGCCCTGGGCCTTCTCCAGCTGAAGAAGTGAAGATCCGCTATAAACGATGTTCATCTTGCGGAACTGGTCCGCCAGATTCTTGATCTGCAAAGACCACTCCCTTCCGAGGTGGTGTGCCTCGTCCAGAAACACATGGGTAAAGCCATGTTCGTATAGATAACTCACGAGATCCTTCACACCATGCCTTGCAAACCAAAGATCGTCCAAACTTGCGTAAACGGCTTTTGGGGAATCCTCGCCGAACGCCTCCTTGACATGCTGGCGCATCAATGTCGTCTTACCGACGCCCCTTGGCCCCTTGATGCAGATAAGCCTGTCGCGCCAGTCAATCTCGTCCATCAAATAGCGATGAAACGCTGACGACTCGTCGCGAATCTGGCGGTTGGAAGCTTCAAAAAGCTCATCGACGTCTTCAGATGTCAACTTGCGCGCCATTTTAGCAACTCCACTTGTTGTTTTTATCCAGCTTTTAGCATTTTGACTTGCTAATTATACCATTTCGCCCCGGCACAAAGCAAGTGGCAATTCCGCCAGTGGGCTGGAATAGTTGTTTAGCCGCGTAGAACGTGTAGAAATGGGAAACAACTTGAACAACTGGTAAAAACAACTTTGTTTCGGCGGGCAACACGCCCGCCGGTTCAAAACGCCGCGCGGTTGCGCGGCGATATAAAAGTTGTTTTCACAAAGTTGTTTCCAACACTCTCCCGAACTCCGAAACTCCCCGTAGCGAAAGCAATCAATTGTTGCGGTTGGGACGCGCGGAGCAGAAGCCGGAGCAGTAGCGAAGGCCGCTTTCTCAACCGTCGGAGTTAAATCATTTAGCCGTGTAGAACGTGTAGAGCATGCAGAAACAGGAAACAACTTGAACAACTGGTAAAAACAACTTTTCAACGGCGGGCAACACGCCGCACTCCACCCAACCGCTTATCGGTAGTCGATGCGGGCGTAGGATTCGCGCTGGACGCAGCGCGCGTAGTGCACCGCTGGCCGGCCGAAGAGCATCGCGTAGAACGGCGTCGTGCGGCGGATGCCGACCGTCGCCTCGAGAATCTCTGGCACTTCCTTCTGCACGAGGCCGAGGAAGCCGCACCAGCACGTCGCGATTCCCGCCGCGTTCGCAAGCATCTCGAACTGGGCGCAGGCGATGGTCACGTCCTCGCGCGGTGTGGTTACGCCTGGAGCAGTCTCGTTGGACGACACGATGAGGATTCCGCTCGCGCCGCGGAAGAACATGTCCTCCCCGCCCTTGCGCAGCCTGATCGCGGGAACGGCGAGCCAACGCGGAAGAAGGCGCGTGCCGTCGCGATGCCGTTCAATCGCGGATATGAATCCGGCGCGAAAGCGGTCCGTCGCCGCACGCGTCGGGAAGCACGTGAAGGTGAGGGATCGCGCGTTGCATCCGGTCGGCGCGTTGCCGAGTGAAGCGAGAATCCTGTCGAGGGTCGCGCGGTCTACGTCTTCAGTGGCGAAGCGACGGACCGACCGGCGCGCGCGCATCCAGTTCTCCACCTCGTCGAGCGTCGGCAGGGCGAGGCCCTTCACCGGGACGGAATCCTCGGGTTTTCTCCCGTCGAACGTGACGGCACCCGTGGGGCATATCGCGAGGCAGTGCTGGCATTTCATGCACCGTTCCGGAAAGACCATGCGCGGCGCTCCGTCCGCCATCTTGAGCGCCCCGAAGGCGCAGTCGCGAACGCATGCGCCGCATTTGACGCACTTTGCCCCGTCAACTTCAAAGATGCCTGCCATCGCCACTGCTACCTCCTTGCATTTTGTAAAGCTCCGCGGTGAGCTATGAGAAAGGCGGAAAAACAAAAGTCAATGCGCCTCAAGCCAGTTGTCGCCGATTCCTATGCCGACTTCAAGAGGGACGCCGAAGTCGAGCGCGGTCGTCATCTCGCGCGTCACGATTTCCTTGACCTTCTCCGCCTCGCCCAAGGGCACGTCGAAGACAAGCTCGTCGTGTATCTGGAGAACCATCTTCGCGCGCAGATTCTCGGCCTTGAGTGCCTTGTCTACCTTTACCATCGCGACCTTGATCAGGTCGGCCGCCGAACCCTGTATCGGCGTGTTGATGGCGTCTCGCTCCGCAGCCTGGCGCGCCGTCGCGTTTCTCGAGTTGATGTCGCGGAGAGTGCGCCTGCGGCCGAGAACCGTCTCGGCATAGCCCTTCTCCCTCGCCTTCGCGATCGCGGCTTCCATGTAGACCTTGACCTTCGGATAGAGCTTGAAGTATGTCTCGATCAGGTCGGCGGCCTCCTTGCGAGGCACTTTGAGCCGCTGCGACAGGCCGAACGCGGAGATTCCGTAGATGATGCCGAAGTTGACCATCTTGCACTTCGCGCGCTGCTCGGGAGTGACAAAAGCCGGCATCACGTCGTAGACGCGGCTCGCCGTGTCGCGGTGAATGTCCTCGCCGTTCCTGAACGCGGCGAGCATCGCCTCGTCGCCAGACATCGCGGCCATGAGCCGCAGCTCGATCTGCGAGTAGTCGGCCGAGATGAGGACGTGCTTTTCGTCGCGCGCGACAAACGCCTTTCGTATCAGCTTGCCGCGCTCAGTGCGGATCGGTATGTTCTGGAGATTCGGGTCGGACGAGCTGAGCCGCCCCGTCTCTGTAAAAGCCTGCGCATAGGTCGTATGCACCCTTCCGTTCTCGTCGATGAGCGTCGGGAGCTTGTCGACGTATGTCGACTTCAGCTTCGTGCAGGCGCGGTATTCGAGGATGAGCGGGATTATCGGGTGCTCGCCGGCAAGCTTCGACAGCGTCTTCTCGTCGGTAGAGAACTGACCGCTCGAAGTCTTCTTTCCGCCGGAAAGCCCGAGCTTCCCGAAAAGAAGCGCCCCGAGCTGCTTCGGGCTGTCGGGGTTGAAGCCGGGGTCTGCATACGAAAGAATCTGCTGCGTGAGCGAGAGGATTTCGCGGTCAAGCTCCCGGCCGTACAGCTTGAGCGCCTCGACGTCTATCTTCACGCCCTCGCGCTCCATGTCGATGAGTATCTTCACGAGCGGCTCTTCGACGTCGGAGAGCGCGTTCGGCAGCGGCGCGGGCGCGACGGGCACCTGCGGACGCAGGACGTCGTCAAGCCGCAGCGTGAGGTCGGCGTCTTCCGCCGCGTAGTCGCAAACAAGCTTAAGATCCT
>CACYNF010000181.1 GCA_902775595.1 uncultured bacterium
CATCACGCCGAGAAACGCGTTCGCGAAGGCCATGCCGGCCATCGTGGCGGCGTTCGCCATCTTCTCGCGGGCGGCGGGGTTCGCCTTCTTTGCGACCGCGGCGTCGTAGCACGCGGGCAGCCACTTGAAGATCGTCTGGAGCGCGCGGATCGCGAGTCCGTCGGTGTAGTCCGTCGCCATCATCGAGGCGTACGCCTCGAGCGCGTGCGAGACCGCGTCGATTCCGGACGCGCTGGTGAGTCCGGGCGGAGCCATCATCTGCATGTCCGCGTCTACGATCGCCATGTTCGGCATGAGCGCGTAGTCGGCGAGCGGATACTTGACTCCCGTCTGCTCGTCGGTGATGACGGCGAACGGTGTCACTTCCGAGCCCGTTCCGGCCGAGGTCGGGACGCACACGAAGTACGCCTTCTCGCCCATCTTCGGGAACTTGTAGACGCGCTTGCGGATGTCCATGAAGCGCATCGCCATGTCCTGGAAGTCGACCTCGGGGTGCTCGTAGAGGACCCACATGATCTTCGCGGCGTCCATCGCCGAGCCTCCGCCGACGGCGATGATGACGTCCGGCTTGAAAGCGGCCATCAGCTTCGCGCCCTCCTTGGCGCAGGCGAGCGTGGGATCAGGCGCGACGTTCGAGAACGTCGTGAACATGATGCCCTGGTTTTCGAGCGAGCGCTCGATCGCCTTGGTGTATCCGTTCGCGTAGAGGAACGAGTCGGTGACGATGAACGCCTTCTTCTTGCCAAGCTCCTCGCCGAGCTCGCGGAGCGCGACCGAGAGGCATCCCTTCTTCTGGTACACCTTCTCGGGCGCACGGAACCACAACATGTTTTCTCTTCTCATTGCCACGGTCTTGATGTTCAAAAGATGTTTGACGCCGACGTTCTCGGACACGGAATTGCCGCCCCAGCTGCCGCAGCCGAGCGTCAGCGAGGGAACGAGGCTGAAGTTGTAGATGTCTCCGATTCCGCCGAGGCTCGACGGCGTGTTGACGAGCAGGCGGCACGCCTTCATGCGGTCGGCGAACTTCGCGAGCTTCTCGCGCTCGCCGAGCTCGTCGATCCAGAGCGACGACGTGTGGCCAAGCCCGCCGTTGTTGACGAGAAGCGCCTCCGCGATGTCGAGCGCGTTGTCGAAGTCGCGGCTCTTGTACATGCCGAGTATCGTCGTGAGTTTCTCGTGTCCGAACGCCTCGGAGCTGTCGGTCGAGGTCGCCTCGCCGATGAGCACCTTCGTGGACTCGGGGACCTCGAAGCCCGCCATCTTCGCGATGGCGACGGGCCTCTGGCCGACGATCTTCGCGTTGAGCGCGCCGTTGATGAGCATCGTCGCGCGGATCTTGTCGGCCTCCTCCTTGTTCAGGAAGTAGCATCCGCGGCGCTTGAACTCGTCCTTTACGTCGTCGTAGATGAGCTCGTCCGCGATGACCGTCTGCTCCGTCGCGCAGATCATGCCGTTGTCGAACGTCTTCGAGTGGATGATCGAGTTGACTGCGTTTACGAGGTCGCAGCTCGGGTCGAGTATCGCCGCCGCGTTGCCCGCGCCGACGCCGAGCGCGGGAGTGCCGCTCGAGTACGCCGCCTTCACCATGCCGGGGCCGCCCGTAGCGAGGATGATGTCCGCCTCCTTCATGAGGAGGTTCGTCTTTGGAAGGCTCGGCGCCTCGATCCAGGAGATGATGTCCGCCGGCGCACCCGCAGCGACCGCCGCGTCAAGCACGGCCTTCGCCGCAGCCATTGTGCAGTTCTTCGCGCGCGGGTGGGGGCTGATGATGATGCCGTTCCTCGTCTTGAGCGCGAGGAGGCACTTGAAGATCGCGGTTGAGGTCGGGTTCGTCGTCGGGATGACCGCGCCTATGACGCCGATCGGTTCCGCGACCTTCATTATCCCGGCCGCATTGTCTTCCTCCACCACGCCGCACGTCTTCGTGTCCTTGTACGTGTTGTAGATGTACTCGGCCGCGTAGTGGTTCTTGATGATCTTGTCTTCCACTATGCCCATGCCGGTCTCCTCGACCGCCATCTTGGCGAGCGGGATGCGAAGGCGGTTCGCGGCCAGCGCGGCCGCTTTGAAGATCGCGTCCACCTGCTCCTGGGAGTACGTGGAATACGCCCTTTGCGCCGCCCTCACGCGTTCAAGCATCCGCTCGAACGCCTCCATTCCGTCGTCCGCGGCTGGTGCCGCGACCGGTTCTATTGCCTTTTCTGCCATATCCAACCTTTCTTTCGCATACGGCCCGAAAACCCTTTTCGGGCAAGTGCGGCATATTATAGCTCTTTTTATATCGGTATGTCAATAGCGATATTTTATTATCTTATCGGCCGCCGTTTATGGTATACTTTCCACCATGAACGAGAAAAACCAGCTTGCGCGGCCCCTCGCGCTGCCGTTGCCGACGATCCGCCGGTATCCTGTCTACCTGCGCTGTATCAACGAGATGATAGCGGCCGGCGAGACGCACATATCGAGCGCGGTAGTCGCCGAGAAGCTCGGCCTCGACTCCGTGCTGGCGCGCAAGGACCTCGCGATGGCCGGGGTTCCCGGGAAGCCGCGCCGCGGCTACCCGGCCAGGGAGCTTCAGGCCGCCATCACCGCCGCGCTGGGCTGGGACAACTCCACCGACGCCGTTCTCGTCGGCGTCGGTTCTCTCGGAAATGCTCTTCTCGGCTACAGGGGATTCGAGGAACAGAGTCTTTCGATTGCTGCGGCATTCGACGCAAGCCCGGAAATCGTCGGAAAGACGATTCACGGCGTAAAAGTCCGCCCGATGGGCGATCTCCCCCGCCTCGTGAAGCGTCTCAACATAAGGCTCGGCATCCTTACGGTGCCGAACGCCGCCGGGCAGCCATGCGCCGACAAGCTCGTCGCCGCCGGAATACGCGGCATCTGGAACTTCACCTCGGTGCGGCTCTCCGTGCCTGACGGCGTTATCGTCCAGAACGTCGACCTCGCGCAGTCGCTGGCCGTGCTCTCACACGCGATTTCTGCCAAACGCTGAACCCAGCGTTCCCTACAGGGAGGGGAGAGAATGAAAAAGAACCTTGGAAAGAAGAACTGGATGTTCCCGATGCCGGTTTTGAACGGCGAAGACGGAACGCCTGACGTGATGAACTGATGAAAAATCATCTATAGCCATCAATCCCTTTCGCTCGCGCCGATGGAG
>CACYNF010000182.1 GCA_902775595.1 uncultured bacterium
AAGTCGCTCGCGAAGAAGGGACTCATACAGTCGTGCTTCTGGCACCGCTTCGCGCTCACCGTCCACTCGCCAATCGCCCGCGAGCCGGAGAAATTTGGTATAATCATAAAACCGCTGAAATCGAATTTCGCAAGGAACGAGCTCGAATATGTCCGCAAGAATAGATCACGAATCGCGCAGGCTTGAAATCGCATACAAGGCGATGAAGCTCTTCTCGCAGGTGGGCTACGACAACGTGACGCTCATCATGATAGCGTCTTCCGCCGGCGTCGCGCGGACGGTCCTCTACCGCTATTTCCGCTCGAAGCGCGAGGTCCTCGACGCGGCGATCCTCGCGACAACGCGGCAGATAATGCAGGAATGCAGCCGTGAGATCGCGAAGCGCGGCAAGGCGGCGGATCGCCTCTCGATGGTGTGCTTCCACGTCGCGGACGTGCTGTTCGACAAGAAGGAGTTCATGTCCGCGATCTTCGACTTCGTGCTGTCCATGGTCCGCTCGGGCGAAGACATGGGCGCGCGCATAACGCGCTTCACCGGCGGCATCAAGTCGGTTTTCGTGAAGCTCGTGACGGAAGGCGTGATGAAGGGCGAGTTCCTTCCCGAAGTGAACCCGGAGCGCACGGCCGAGGGGCTGTATGCGATTCTCGAGTCGTGCGTCCTGAGAATCGTCCTCGGCACGGAGACGAGTTCCGCGAACGTGAAGGTCCGCGTCTCCGACATGATCCGTTCGATTTCCGCGTAGCGTTTCGGCATTGAGACGCAAGGTGCGCGGAGAGTCCGTCTAATTGGCAACATTCCCGGGATGCCGACCGCTTGACGCCGTTCGCACGTATTTGATACAATACGTGCGAACTTAGCACGGCAAACGGGCCGTGGGAAAGGGTGCCATGAGCATAACGCTGTCTATACCCCCTGCGATTGTGCAGGAAGTGAGAGAATGGGCCGAGAGCAACGGAACAAGCCTGAACCAGTATGTCCGCGACTGCCTTGAGGCGAAATGCGCGGAGATACAGGCGGTGCGTGTTAAGAAGGCGTCTGATTTCAAGGCGTTTCTGCTAAGCCTACCGCCCAGCGGCTTGCCCAAAGACTACAAGTTTGTACGCGAACGCGATGCAGTCAGGGAGGCGGCGGTATGAGATTCTTCGATACGAATGTACTCGTATATGCGCAGGATGACTCAGATCCGCGCAAAAGGGCAATAGCCATTGACCTTATAACTCATGCCCTTGAAGTCAACCATGATGGAGTTATCTCTACACAGGTGTTGCAGGAATTCTGCAACACGATGTACAAAAAGACAAAGAGGACAAAGAGGGAAATCGATGCGATGCTTGACGGCTTTGTTGAGTTGCTCGCAATTGATGTGACGATTGACCTTGTTAGGCGGGCAATGTATGTAAAGGAAGAATACGGCATACAGTTCTATGATGCGCTGATTGTTGCGACGGCGGATAAGCTTGGCTGCACTGAGATTGTTAGCGAAGATCTCAATGATGAGCAGGTCTACTGTGGAATGGCAGTAGTGAATCCGTTCAAAAAGCGATAAATAATTGTTAAAATCAATCGTTTGCGCAAAATCTTTCACTGTCTCGTTGACGTTTGCGACAAAAAAGCATATAATGTCGCACTGTTACATCTCAACAGGTGATAAACACCTTATCAACAAGGAAAACATATGAAAAAGTTGTTGGCAATGACAATGGCTGCTCTCACGGCGACAGCGGCATTTGCGTCTGGTTTCGGGCTTTACGAGCCCACGGCCATCGGCACCTCCTACGGCGGTGCGCTGCTTGGCAAGGGTCTTGACGGCTCCGCCAATACAATCAACCCGGCGACATTGGACGACATCACCAACATCACGCTCCAGGTTGGCTTCGTCACCGAGCATCCGCGCGGCCGCATCAAGATTTCCAGGGACGGCAGGACTTACAAGTGTTCGCCGATGGATCCCGGCTTCTTCGTCCTGCCCCACGTGCAGCTCGTCGCGCCGGCGCTCTGGGGCTTCACGTTCGGCCTCGGCATCACGCCCGACTACGGCCTTGGCACGCGCTACTCCCACGACAGCCTGATGACCTGGAGCTCGAAGCAGACGACGATCGAGGGATTTGTCATCAACCCGAACCTCTCCTACCGCATCACCGACGACTGGTCGATCGGCGCGGGCGCGAGGCTTCTCTTCTTCGACTTCGAGCAGTATTCGTATCCGATGGCGTACCTGAGCGACGTCAATCCTCAGTACGGGTACATCCGCAACCACCTGCACGGCAACAACGGCTTCTCTTCCTGCGGCGTGCAGTTCGGCACTCGCTACAAGATCCTCGACAACCTCTCCGTCGGCGCGGTCTACAAGTCTAAGATCGACACGCGCGTGAAGGGCCACTCGAACCTCCGCATGCCTGGCTACGTGCTGGGCGGCGCGGCGGCCGCGAACCTCGACATCCCGCAGTCCATCGCCGCGGGCGTGAACTGGGACATAACCGAAGACTGGCACCTCGGCGCGATGGTCTCGTGGACCGACTGGTCCGAGCTCGACCGCATCGAGTTCAAGCTCCCCCCGTCGCAGGGCGACAAGACGACGAAGCTCCGCTGGAAGGACAGCTGGCGCGTCGGCATCGCCCCGTCCTGGGACTTCGCGGAGGACTGGACGGCCGTCGTCTCCTACGTCTACGACTCGAACGTGTGCTCGTATGACCAGCAGTCCACGATGCTTCCGCCCGGCGACCGCCAGATCTTCAGCGGTGGCGTCTCCTGGCGCATTACCCAGAACCTCCAGATCGACGTCACCTACGGAATCGTCGTCATGGGCGCGAAGGGGATGCATATGAGGGACGGGCTTGGCCGCAACTACCGCATGGAGTGCCGCCACGGCCTCTCGCACGCGGCTGGCTGCTCGCTCACCTACCGCTTCTAAACGGAAAGGGCGAAAGGCAATCTTGGGTTCCAGATTTTTTAGGATTCGGGTCGCCGGACAGACTAAATGCAACTAGGGGCAGGTTAAATGCACCGTAGCGCTGCTGTGTGCATTTAGTCTGCCAAATTGCATTTAACCCGTTGCCG
>CACYNF010000183.1 GCA_902775595.1 uncultured bacterium
TTGGACAGGATTCACAAGATTCATAATACTACCAATCCCCACCAATCCTGTCAATCCTGTAAATCCTGTCTGAAAAGAACCTCCCCCCTGCATCATCTGTGGCTGATTCATGTTCGGCGGCACATTGTTCGTCTTCTGTGCGGTAAGGGTTGCGACGATTGCGGCCGCGGCAAAGCCCACCAGAAGCGAGCGCGGCAAACGGCGAAGTGCGCGGAGGCCAAAGGCAGCGGCGTATGCAGCTGCAACGGCGAACATCGCCATCACAGTGCAGTAGCCGATATATAACCAATCCGCCATCACCGAATCCTTATGTTAACACGGCTAAAACTTTTAGTGTCCATCGCCGAGTTCGCAACCATTATACCAAACGAACCTTAAATCTAACCTTAAATCGGAAAAAAGTTTTACGGCGGAGAAACGAGACGGAAACGCGGCAAATCTGCCGCGACGCTCCGACCCATACCAATCTTCATTCTGTTTGTTGCCGCCATGTTTCTTTACTGTGGTAATTTACTGTGGCAATCAGGTCTGACCCTTTTTGCTCCCGGATGAGCTGCAGGGTCAGAACTCCACGTCTGCCACGACAGGGAAATGGTCGGACGGATATAGATTCCTTCCGGGACGCGGCGTTGAGACCGTGCGGCAGCTGCGCACCTTCACGCCGGGCGAGACGTAGATGTAGTCTATGCGCGAGCCAAAATCGCCGCCGGGCGCGTTCCGCTCGGCGCGCGGAAGCGAGAGCGCCTTCGCTGCGGGGCGCTCCCAGTCGCGCCATTTCCACCCGGTGAACGAGCGCCACGGCCCCATCGGAGGCGTCTTGCTCACCGCCATCGCGTTCCTCAGCAGCTTCGACACCGCTATTGCGGGCGCCTCAGTTTCCTGGCAGTTGTGGTCGCCTGTGAACACGATAGGCGCCCCCTTGCCGAAGACTTTCATCCTTTCGATGACCAGGAGCATCCCCTTCTCCCTCGCAAGCTCCGACACATGGTCGGTGTGGGTGTTGGCGAAGCAGAAGGCCTTGCCGGTGGACTTGTCCTTCAGGATCGCGTACGAGCATACGCGCGGACACGCCGCGCCCCATCCCTTTTTGCCGGGCGTGTCCGGCGTCTCCGAAAGCCAGAACGTGCCCTTGTCGACGGCCGTGAAGCGATTCTTGCGGAATGCTATCGACGCGGACTCGTCGCTTTTGCGGTCTGCGCCGCGTCCGTCGCCTACGAAGACATAGTCTTTGAACTGCTCCATAAGCCATTCGCGCTGGTCCGGAAGCACCTCCTGGAAGCCGATTACATCCGGGCCCTGCGCACGGATCACAGCGACAAGATCGTCGCGGCGCTTTGCCCAGTCGTTCTCGCTGCCCCTGTCGTCGTGGGAATTGCGTATGTTGTACGTCATCGTCCTCACGACGCCGGCGGGGCGCCGGGAGAAAGTGCCTTCAGGCGCGCAGAGGAAGAGTGTTAGGGCGGAGCATGCCGTCTGCGCCTCTATGTCGAAACCATCGGCCGGCGCAACGTCCCAGTCGGGTCCGCATAGTCCGTCCGCCTTTCGCATGTGCGCGAAGGCGGTGCGGGCGTTGATCTTGAGGTATTCCCTCGCCCTTGCGCCCTGCGGCAGAGCCGCGAACTCGGCGAGATAGCGCACCGCTATTCCGTTGAACGCCCCGCCGTCGCCCTGGCCGCGTCCTCGCATGACTTCGCCGCGCGACATGCGGTCCATGAGCCAGTCCGCCGCGAGCGCGGCGTCTTCACGGAATCCCTTTGCGCCTGTCAGCTTTCCAAGCCTCAGCGCGGCGCCTATCGCGGTGCCGACGTTGTAGGTGTAGCACGTCCTGTCGACTTTGCCGTCCGCATGCTTTGCGTCGAAGACGCAGCCCGCGGACTTGTCGAAGAGGTTTTCCCTGCTCCAGGCGTAGATGGAGGATGCGGCGTCCAAGTATTTCCTGTTGCCGGTTATCGAATAGAGCTCGCAGGCGGCGATGACCGCAGGATAGCAGCTGCAGGCGTGCTTCCCGCCGCGCTCGCTCGACTTCCACCACACGCCGCCGCCGAGAACGCCGTCGCATTGCTTCCCGATTATGAAATCCATCATCTCCCGCGCATCCTTGAGCAACGCCGGAGTCTTGAGGACCCGGTAGGCGTGGCAGTCGGCGATCACCCACCAGAGAAGATCGTCGTTGAACTCGTTGGCACGCCAGTCGCCGCGCGCCGCCTTGAAGCCGTCGAAGAACATTTCGGCCATGCCCCGGAAATCATTTCGCGGATAACGTACGGCCAGGTCGAGCAACATTTCGTATGCATGCGCGGAAAGCCAATAGTCAAGCAGTTCATTCTTGCCCTTATGCTTCACGAACTGCGAGCGGGTGCAGTCCCAATACGCGGTGACAAACGCCTCGGCAGCGGAAACGACAACGTCTCCAGGTTTTCGCGGCACATCGGCGTCGAGGATGCCTTTCCATTCGCCACCTAGCGACCACAGTTCTCGTCCGGTTATGCGCCGCCATACGCCAGGCGAATACCGTCCGAGACGTCCGACGGCATTCAGCGAGCGAACCGTGCCGGGATGCTTACGCTCCACATAGTCGAGAAAGTTCGCCGTCTGCCTATAGCCGCCATCGTAGCGGACGTCCATGCGCGAAAGATCCGTTTCGCAACCCTTCTTCTCCGGCTCGAACATGTACCAGCGCACATAGTCGGCGATTCCTTCTGTAAGCCACCACGGTATTGATCGGCCCCCGCCGGGGTAGGACTGCACTACATGCATCAGCTCGTGTATTGCGCAGCCCATACCCTCGCTGTCGCGATTCGCCGAGAACCATTTCCTGTCGAGCGAAATGCTATCGCCTGTCGTGTAAGCCGGCGCTCCAGTTTGCGGCGGGTCGACAAATCCGACTTTCACCTTTTCCGGCGCACTCCAGTCTTTCGACGGA
>CACYNF010000184.1 GCA_902775595.1 uncultured bacterium
ATCATGCAGCAGAGCAATGGCGGCGGCAAGGCGATGTCCATCGGCGGCGGCGGCGGCGGCGGCGGCTCCGGCGGCGGCGGCGGCTCCGGCTCGTATGTCGTGACGGACAACGACGAAACCTACCATTCGACAAAAATCGACGGTGGACACGGCGGCGACGGCGGCGGCGGCTCGGTCGGCGGCGGCGGCAGGAAGTCTGACGGCGAACCGAGTGAAGATCATGACAACTACAAGGAAGACAGCCATCCGACATCGAAATCCGGTCCTGGCGGCGCCGGCGGAGCGGGTGGAACGCAGGGTAGCAGCGGCAACCTCTACGTGCTGCCGTCGGTGGGCCTCGCAAGTTCGCCGTATCGCGCCAGCGACGGCACCCTGCCCGACACCCTCGACAGCTTCCTTATTGTGAACATCACACTCGACCTCGACATTAAGAAGAGCGCCGGAAGCAGCGAGACGGCGAAGGTTACGATCAGCCAGCCGTTCGCCAACGCGATGGAGGTGATACCCGACACCGAAGTCGAAGGCGTGAATCCGCGCGTCAAGCGTCCGGGTTACCGTTTCACCGGCTTCTGGACGACGCGCGAAGGCGCCGGCACGTGCGTGTACGGGCCGGACTACAAGCCGACGACGGTGCTTTCGCCCTACACGCAGGATATGACGCTCTACGCCCGCTGGGAGATCGATTCGAGCGTCCTCTCGGTCACGTCGTCCGGCGACGGGGCGAGCGCGCTCGACGTCTACGGCAACGAGGCGATCACGCTGCGCGACGCGGTGAACGCGCTCGTAGCCAATCCCGGCCTCGTCGGCACGGATGGGCGTCGGCGCGTGACCTTCGAGAAGCTCGACGCGACGAACAGGGTCATCCGGCTTGCGAGCGAGATCAGGATTCCGGCGAATAAGCGGTCGTTCGAGATCAACGGACTCTGCGAGCTTGAGCCGGGTGCAATGGGCGTCGAGATTGTTGCGGGATCGAACGCACGGCACCTGTACTTCGAAGGCAAGTCGTCGGACGGTGGCGCGTTCTCGCTCGCCAGCCTGAACTTTACGGGCATGGACGCTTCCTTCTCCTGGCATGGCGGCGCCATCAGCATCAATGGCGAGGCTTCCGTTTCTGTTGATTCATGCTCGTTCATCGGCAATCGCATGAACGGGGATTACAACGGTGCCGCGATTGCCGTCATGTACGAGGGGGCGGAACTTTACGTGACGTCATCCACGTTTGCCAACAACAGAGCCGGCCATCATGCCGGCGCGGTGTATGTGCATGGCTCGTACGCACTGTTTGTCAACACGACTTTCAGCGGCAACACGGCAGACAGTCTGGGCGGCGCCCTGCTGGAGGATGGCGGTGGCCGGATCGATCTCCTGAACTGCACGTTCGCGCACAACACGGCCACTACCGGACGTTCCATCTATAGCGCAAAACCGGCTGCGGAGATTCGCGCCGTCAACTGCATCTTCGCGGATTCGGATGCCGTGTCCATGCACGGCGGCACGAAAGACTTCAACTGGTGTTCGGAGAACGTCGCTCCGTCCAATGTCTTCACCTCGCACGGTGCGGCGATCACGCAGATTGTTGCCGGCGTCACGCACGTGATCCATCCGCCGCTCGGCGGCGCGAACGCCGGCAATGAGGACGCGGCGGAGATCTACTGCGATCCGAGCTACGAAAACATCCTCGCCGTCGGGCGCGACGGAACGAGCGTCACGCACGCCGGCCATCGGGACCTCGCGAAGAATCCGTTCGTCGTCGATCAGCTCGCGGCGGTGCGCACGGCTCCGACGCGCGGCGCGATCCGCCTTGCGGTGGGGACGGAGCCGGTGACGGTGGAGCTGGACGGCGTCCTCTACAACGCGGACGGCACTGCGAAGGCCAACCAACCGGTCAATGCCACGGTGGGGATATCCTACAGCGACGGCCTGGTGACGACGAATCTCACCATCAAGACGGCGGACTACGGCGTATTCGGGCTTTCCGTGCCGGTGGACGGTTCGGACGGCCTTTCGCACAACGTGACTGCGGTCCAGGTGGATGCGCTCGGACCGGATCCGATTGCGGTGACGATGGCGCCGTACGCGCTGACGGCGGCATCGGTGGAACTGCTCGGCTCCAACGACCCCCTGTTCCTCTACGGCGACGCGATCGCGATCGGCAACGTCGCCGCCGGGTCGATCTCGGTGACCAATTCCTTCGACGCGCGCAGCGGCTCGTTCACGGCCGGCGAACTCAAGGGCTTCAGCAACATCGACCTCGAGCGCGTCGACATCTCCGGCGGAACGCTCGACTGGCTGGGCGGCGCGAACGCGCAGACGGCGAACAGGGTCGATACCTTCGCCACCCTCGCGGATATGACGGTCGGCGGCGGCGTGCCCGCCTATCTTGACGACGGGAACCAAGTGGACGCCACGCTGAAGGTCGTCAAGGGCAAGACACTGTGGCGCACGTGGATAGCCAAGAACGACGGGTTCTTCCAGCTGCAGGCCAGAAGCCAGAAACCGACGGAAGGCGAGATTCGCCTGAAGTTGCTCGATGGGAACGGCGGCGACCTTGTCACGGTGACGAACCTCGGCAGGGCCGGCAATTCGGAGAACTTGCGCCGTCTCCTCTGGACCGTTCCCGTCCGGGCCGGCGACAAGGTGGAGCTTGCGGTTCGCCCGGCGGACGATTACGACAGCTTCGAGCTCACGCTGGTCAAGGCGCAGTTCATCTATTTCGGCGTGCCGGAATGACGGTTGAAAGGTTGAAAAGTTGAAAGGTTGAAAAGTTATGAATTTCGACAATCATGATAAATTTCCCAGGGAGGGCAAATCAATGAGCCTTGCACGAAAGTTCTCTGAAACTTTGAGAAGTTGCTTTTCAACTTTTCAACTTTTCAACTTTTCAACTCGCGTCAGCGTGGCAATGATCGCGACGGCCGCCGC
>CACYNF010000185.1 GCA_902775595.1 uncultured bacterium
TTCCACAGAGCGAAGTCGCCGACGTTCTCCTTGTCGTATTCGTCCGCCGCGCACCTCAGGCCCGTGCGCTGGTTGTCGAAGTCGATGTGCGCGAGCTTGCCGTAGCCAGGGAACTCGCGGACCTTGAAGTAGACCGAGCCGTCCTCGCTCTGGTAGGCGACGCCCTTGTCCATCAGCTTCTGGACGAGCGCGATCATCTCGGGGATGTGGTCCGTCGCCGCGGGATAGACCTCGGCAGGCTGGATGTTGAGCTTCTTCAAATCCGCGAAGAACGCGTCCTTGTACGTCTTCGTGTAGTCCGTGAGCGCTACGCCCGCGGCATTTGCGCCGCGGATCGTCTTGTCGTCGACGTCAGTGAGGTTCATCACCTGGCGGATCTTCATCCCGTTGAACTGCACGACGCGGCGGAGTATGTCCTCGAAAGCGTACGCGCGGAAGTTCCCGATATGCGCGAAATTGTAGACGGTCGGGCCGCATGTATAGAGGCGGATTTCGTTCCCCTCGAGCGGCTTCAGTTCCTCGACCCTTCTCGTCAGCGAGTTATAGACGTTCATCATGACGCATATTATACCAAATACAGCGGCGGAACGGCGCTGTATTTGGTATAATCTACGGCAGTGGAAGGTTTTGCCAGAATCGCGACGACGACGTACTCCGCATTTCGCGGATACGCATGGTCGCGCATCCCGCCCGGCACCGACGAGGCCGTGCTTGACGCGCTGCGGCGCCTCGCATGCGACGGACGCGGCGATTTCCCGGAACCGGACGCCATGGCGCGTGGACTCGTCTCAGACGGGCGGTTTGCCGCAGCCTACTCGGTTCGCACAGTCGCAGGATGGGACAGCGAAGGCCGTGCGTCAGAGTACCTGGCGCTTGCGCTGATGCCGGTTGAGGACGCCGTTCGCATAGACCTCGTCGCCCTGCTCGCGAACCCCTTCTTCGCGTTGCCGTTCCGCGAACCGCCGGCGACAATAGAGTATTCGGGCCCGCAGTCCGCGATTCCGCCGACCGACGCCGCGGGGCGGCTCCTCTGCAGGCACATCCTCGACCGCTTCGACCCACATGCGGCGGGAGCGCTTCTCGCCGCATACGGCAAGAACTCCGCGAGGTGGACTGTCCGGCTTTGCGACGACGGAAACGCCACCGTAGAATGCGGCGAATGGAGAAAACCGTCGGAGGGCGCAAAATGAGACTTGCCGTCGTAGGGTGCGAAGCGAGCGGAAAGACCGTGTTCATGGCGGCGCTTTCCGACCACTATCGCCCCGAGACGACGAACGGCCTCTGCCTCGTGCCGGAGAATTCCTCCACGAACCGCTTCTCCAGGATGCTCGTGCGCCAGATGCGGAGCCTCCGCCAATGGCCGGCCGCGACAAACCCCGACAAGACGGTCGAGCTTGAATGGTCGCTACGCTCGGGCGACGACGTCATTGCCGACATAGACATGCTCGAGTTCGGCGGCGAGACGCTCAGGGCCGTCTTCCGCGGCGAAGGCGGGGAGAAGATGCGCAAGCAGTCGGAAAAGGCGCTTCTCGACTATCTCGCCGCCGCAGACTCCGTTGTCGTGCTCGTCTCGATAAAGGAACTTCTGCGCGACCCAGGCAGTGTCTCGATAGAGGAATTCGAACGCGACACCGAGGCTATGTGGGTCACGCGCGGGCTTCTCGACTTCGCGCGCGAAAAGCTGCCGGGCGCAGGGGTCGTCATCGGGCTTACGCAGGCAGACCGCTACCGCGGCGAACTTGCCGCGGCCGGAGGCGCAGGCAGGCTGTTCGCCTCGCGCTGGCCGACGATCGCGTCTGTCGCGCACTCGATATCAGTGGTGGAAGTCGCCTCCGTCAGCGCGACGGACGAAAACGGCAACCCTGCCGAGGGCTACAGCACCGAGGGAGTGCTGCCAGTTATGCGCGAGCTCGCGCGGCAGAACTACGGCGAGCCAAATGAGATAAAGGCCGAAATGACGGCCATCCTCGCATCTGATGCATCTTCAGCATCAAAAGCGAGGAAATTCGGCGCGAAGCTCACCGCGCTCGCGCGCCATGCGGCGCTGTCCGGCGAAGACGAACGCGATTTCATAAAGGAGGCGAAGGCAAAGCTCGAGGAGCTGAACGCGCAGGCAAAGGCCGAGAGGCCGAAGCCTGGCAAGAAGAAAAAAAGGCACACAAAAGTCGCAAGACGGCGGACAAGACGAGCGTTTCTTCTCGCGCTTCTCCTCGCAGCATCAGTCGCCCTTCTCTCACAGCATATAGGAACGACACTTGAAGTCATCAAGAAGCAAGCCACTGAAATGACAGCCCCGTGGCAAGCTGAAGTGCCGCAAGCCATGCCAACCAATGTGCCTCCGGCGGAAGTCGAAGCAACGCAGGCCGCGCAAACCAACGAGCTGCCCGCCCAAGTCGAAGCGCCACAGGTTGCGCCGACCAACGAACAGCCGTCGCAAGTCGTTATCACGCAAGTCGATGCGCCGCAAGTTGCCCCAACCAACATACCACCAGCCCAAGTCGCCGCACCGCAAGCCACGCGACCTGCCGAGCCCGAATTCCGCATGTGGACCGACCACAACGGAAAGAAGATCAAGGCCCGCTGGCTCGCCACTGCCGACGACGGCGAGCATATCACGCTTGAAACGCCGTCCGGCAAAAAGATAAACGCGGTCCTCCGCAAGTTTTCCGCAGAGGACCGCGCCTATATCCAGTCGCAGCTGGACGCGAATCGTTAGCCGTTCTTCTTCTCGAAGTCCTTCATGAAGGACACGAGGGCGTCGACGCCCTCCATCGGGAACGCGTTGTAGATCGACGCGCGCAAGCCCCCGACGGAGCGATGGCCCTTGAGCGAGCTCATGCCGAGCTTCTTGGACTCGTCGAGGAACTTCTTCTC
>CACYNF010000186.1 GCA_902775595.1 uncultured bacterium
TCGGCGGATGCGCGGTGGTACACGTCGCAAGGCGAGAAGGCGGTATTCCGCCGACGAAGCATTGCGGCGCGTAACGCCGTGAAGACGCCGGGAGAGACGTCGCGGGGAGCGGGAGCGAGGCCGAGGTGCGACGCTACGCGACGAACTCGACCAGAGGTGCCATGCGCGGTCACGGTCGGGGCCGCAGCCGAGCGGAACCCTTTTAGGCGAGGCGGATTGCACAGGACTCGACCCCGAAGCCGTATATGTATACGGCGAGCGGGTCGAAGGACGGGCAAGGCGCCCGCCTCAAAGGGCGAGCACGGTTGCCCCGACCATGACCGCACACTGGAAGGCAAACCAGCACAGAGCAAGCCACAGTACACCAGCATCCAACGCGAAGCCGAGCGCTGTTGGCAAAAGCGGCAACGGCATCGCCCGCAGTATGATATAATATCCCGAAATGAAAAAGGGGAAAGACAACAACCAGGAGAATCTTCCGCCGAGCCTGTTCGACAATCTCGACATCTTCGCGCCCGCGCCCGCGGAGCCGCCGAAGAGCGAGGGAAAGAAGTCGAAAGGCGAGACGGCTGCCGCTCCGCTGCGGCCGAAGCCGGGGCTCACCGGCCTCGGGCCGATGCAGCAGCTCTACGATTTCAACTTCCGCCAGTATTCGGCGTACGTCATCTGCTCCCGCGCGATTCCTGCGGTCGAGGACGGCCTGAAGCCGGTCCAGCGCCGCATCATGCACGCCCTCTATGAGCAGGACGACGGTCGTTACACCAAGGTCGCCAACATCGTCGGCCAGACGATGCAGTACCACCCGCACGGCGACGCGTCGATCGGCGACGCAATCGTAGTCCTCGCCAACAAGCTGTGGGGCAAGGGCAAGGGATATCTCATCGACGGCCAGGGTAACTTCGGCTCGCTCCTGACCGGCATGCCGCACGCCGCGGTCCGTTACATCGAGTGCCGCCTCACCGAGCTTGCGAAAAAGGAAGTCTTCAACCGCAAGACAACCACCTACGTTCCCAACTACGACGGACGCAAGGAAGAGCCAGTCTACCTTCCCGCGAAGATCCCGCTTCTGCTGATGATGGGCGCAGACGGCATCGCGGTCGGCCTTTCGACGGCGATACTCCCGCACAACTTCATCGAGCTTCTCGAAGCCGAGATCGCGCTCATCCAGAAAAAGCCGTTCCAGCTCTACCCCGACTTCCAGCTCGGCGGCCTTATGGACGTGAGCGAGTACCAGGACGGCCTCGGCAAGGTCAAGGTCCGCGCGAAGATCGAGAAGGACGGCAAGAACAAGCTCGTCATCACCGAACTTCCGTGGGGCGAGACGACCGACTCGCTCGCCGAGTCGATAGAGGACGCGATCAAGAAGAAGAAGGTTCCCGTCCGCAAGCTCCACGACCTCACGAGCGACACGGTTAGGATCGAGCTCGAGCTCCAGGCGGGCGAGAGCCAGGAGAAGGCGATAGTCGCGCTCTACGCGTTCACGAACTGCGAGAAGTCGATCTCCTCGCGCCCCGTCGTCCTCGACGGCGGCCGCCCTCGGCTCATGAGCGTGACCGAGATACTGAGGAAGAACGTCGACCGCCTGATGGAGCTCACGAAGCGCGAGCAGGAGATCCGCCTCGGCGAGCTCGACGACCTTTTCCACGCGCGCACGCTCGACCGCATCTTCATCGAGGAGCGCATCTACAAGCGCATCGAGCAGGAGAAGACGATGGAGGGCGTGAGGAACGCCGTCAGGACCGGCTTCGTCCCGCACATGAAGGAGCTTCGCCGCAAGGTCATAACCGACGACGACATCGAGCGCCTCCTCAAGCTCCAGATCCGCCGCATCTCGCAGTTCGACATCAACAAGAACCGCGAGGAGATCGAGGCGATCGAGAAGGAGGAGCGCGAAGTCAGGGACAACCTCGTCCACCTTCGCGCGTTCGTCGTGAAGTACCTGAAGGGCCTCATCAAGCAGTACGCGAAGAACTATCCGCGCTGCACGAAGGTCGAGTCGGGCGCGTTCAAGGAAGTCGACGTCCGCGCGATCACCGCGAGCGAGCTCACGATCAAGTGGGACAAGGAGAACAACTACGTCGGCTCTGGGCTCAGGAACGGCGACGAGCTCTTCAAGTGCTCTTCCTTAGACGAGCTCATCCTCGTATGGAAGAGCGGGCGCTTCCGCAAGGTGCAGCCCGAGGACAAGATCTTCGTCGACAAGGACCTTCTCGCCGTCATGCGATACAACCAGGAGAAGGACCGCGACGCGCTCGACTTCACCTGCGTGTACGAGGAGGGCTCCTACGGCTTCAGCTACATCAAGCGTTTCCGCTTCGGCGGGCTGATCCGCAACAAGGACTACTTCCTCGCGCCGGAGAAGCCGAAGTCGAAGATACTCCTTCTCCAGCGCGGCTGTCCCGAGACGCTGTACGTCAAGTACAAGCCCGCGAAGGGGCAGAAGATACACCAGCAGCACTTCCTGCCGCTCGAGCTCGTCGACCGCGTGAACCGCGAGACCGGGAAGACGGAGAAGCAGGAGGTCGTGCCGATTCGCTCTGCGACGGCGAAGGGCAAGCAGCTCACGACGAAGCCGATTGCAAAGGTCTCCGGCGCGAAGGGCTCGTGGTGGGACGATTCCGAGCCGCCGTCAAAAGGCGTCCTCGACTGATCGCGCATAGCCCTGCAGCTGGCGCTGGCGCGTACGCGGAGGTGGTGTTTCGGCTTAGGGCTCGCTAGCTTTGCCGCGAATACGCGGCAAAGCTCCGGCGAAAAAGCCGGTGGCGACATCGATTTCGCGGTCTTTCACATTTTGCCAGTGCCGTCAAGCCTCTCGGCAAAATGACGAC
>CACYNF010000187.1 GCA_902775595.1 uncultured bacterium
GAGTATTTTCGGCGACAGCGGCGTATGGCGCGAGGCGTAATCGAGAGCGCGTGTCCGGGAAGGGCGAATTGCTCCTTGTGTTATGACCCAAATGGACTATGGCGCTCGACTCATTGGATTAATATAATATCAGGCATGAAAACGAAAATTGCATTGTCTGTCATTTGCCTTGCGGCAGCTTCCGCCTTTGGCGGCATCAAGGACGCCTACACGGGACGCTTCCACGTCGGCGCTGCCCTCGGTAAGTGGGTTTACGAACAGACTCCGAACGCGGAGTCCGACCTCGTCGCCGCAAACTTCAGTTCCATCACCGCCGAGAACGAGATGAAGCCCGAGCGCGTGCAGCCGCGCGAGGGCGAGTTCCACTGGGATTCCGCCGACAAGTTCGTCGCCTTCGGCGAGAAGCACGGGATGAAGATCATCGGGCACTGCCTCGTGTGGCACCATCAGACGCCAGACTGGTTCTTCAAAAACGCCGATGGTTCCAAGGCCGACCGAGAGACGCTGATCGCGCGGATGCGCACGCACATCCACGCTGTCGTCGGACGCTACAGGGGGCGCGTCCACGGATGGGACGTCGTGAACGAGGCTTTCGACGACGCGGGCGCTCTCCATCCCTCGCCCTGGCGCGACGGAATAGGCGACGACTTCGTCGAGCTCGCGTTCCGCTTCGCTCACGAGGCAGACCCGAACGCGGAGCTCTACTACAACGACTTCAACATGTTCAATCCGAACAAGGTTGCCGGCGTCCTCAGGATGGTGCGCGCGTTCCGCGCGAAGGGCGTGAGGATCGACGGCGTGGGGCTTCAGAGCCACAACGGACTCGGCGGGCCCGCCGTAGCTGACTACGAGCGCAGTATTCAGCGCATCGGTGCAGAAGGCGTAAAGGCGATGGTCACGGAACTCGATGTGAGTGTACTGCCTAACGCGTGGGGTCTCACGGCCGATCCGACGAAGCTCCACGACTACGAGGAGCGCTACAATCCCTACACGAAGGGATGCCCTGCGGACGTCCTTGAGGCGCAGGCGAAGCGCTACTGCGAGCTCTTTGAAATGTACCTTCGCAACTCCGACATAATCGACCGCGTCACGCTCTGGGGCGTCAACGACGCGACGACGTGGTTCAACGACTACCCCGTGCCGGGTCGCACGGATTATCCGCTCTTCTTCGACAAGGACCTCAAGGCAAAGCCGTGCGCGGAGGCGGTCGAGAAGCTCGGACGCGAATGGAAGGGCGAGAAGGCGGCAGTGAAGCCGGACGGAAAGCAGAAGGCGCTTTTCAAACACTTCCGCGTTGAGGGAAAGGATGCGCTACCGCCGTGCGACGAGAAGACGCAGTTCCGCAATCCGATAGTGGATGGAATGGCTCCCGATCCGTCCGTCACGCGCAAGGGCGATGACTACTATCTCGCGAACAGCTCGTTCGGATATTTCCCTGGCGTTCCGGTATGGCATTCGAAGGATCTCGCCAACTGGGACTTCTGCGGATACGTCCAGTCGCGCAAGAGCCAGCTCGACATGAAGGAGGGTCTTGACGTAAACCACGGCGTCTATGCGCCGGACATCAAGTACAACAAGTTCAACGACACCTTCTACATGATCGTCTCCGTCGTCAATGCGGGAGGCGCGATGATCTACAAGACGAAGGATCCATATCTCGGATGGGGCGAGCCGATCCACGTGGCGGTACCTGAAATCGATCCAGGCATCTTCTTCGAGAACGAGACGACCGCATACATCGTCAACAATGACTTCGCGCCTCCGACGGGGGAGGAATATCCAGGGCACCGCACGATCCGCATGCGCAAGTACGACCTTGTCAACGACAAGCTGGTGGAGGGATTTGAGAAAATCGTCGTCAACAAGGGCGCGAAGCCCGATGACAAGCCGATTTGGTGCGAGGGGCCTCATCTCTACAAGATCAACGGCGCGTACTACCTCATGACGGCGGAAGGCGGCACGGGATATTTCCACAGCGAGGTCATCTACCGCGCCGAGAACGTGGAGGGTCCGTACGTTCCCTGCAAGGTCAATCCAATCCTCACGCAGCGCGACCTTCCATACGGACGCGAGAACGGCGTCTACTGCGCGGGGCATGCGGACCTCTTCGAGACGGCGGACGGCGAGTGGATGGCGGTGTTTCTCGGGATACGTCCGTACGCCGGAGTCGGCGGCGGCGACTATTCGCCTACGGGTCGCAACACCTATCTCCTTCCGGTCAAGTGGATCGGAGAGGGCGTCGCGCGCCAGCCGATAATCCTTGAACAGGGGAAGAGCGTTCCGCTTGTCGTGGAGAAGCGTCCGTGGCAGATCGCCGCCGCGAAGTCCGCTGGCGCCGCGCCGCTTACCGGCAACAGGGTGTTCGAGGATCGATTCGAGACGGCGAAGGTCGATCCGCTGTGGATCCAGCTGAGGACGCCGGGCGAGTTCTGGTACCGCTCCGCCGTCGGCGGGAAGCCGGGGATGGAGATCGAGGCGCGCACGGCGACGATCTACGAGCGCGGGAATCCAAGCTATCTTTGCAGGTGGCTGACGAGCCGCAGCTTCGATGTCGAGACGACGGTCGAGTTCTCTCCGCGCACGGCCGATGATATTGCGGGACTCGCGCTGGTGCAGAACGAGTGCAACAACTACGTTCTCGGGAAGACGCTTAATGCAGACGGAAAGGCCTGCGCGGCGTTGGTGCGCTGCGACAGGGACGGAAGGCGCGTCGTCGCGTCGGTTCCAGTGGCGGACGGTGCGGTTTCGTTCCGCGCCGAAGGACGCGACGAGAAGCTGAGGTTCTTCCTTCGCCAGGGCGACGGCCA
>CACYNF010000188.1 GCA_902775595.1 uncultured bacterium
AGCTCGCGAAGGTCGTTCCTCAGGCGGACACGTCCTTCCGTCCTGGCGACAAAGTGTATCTCGACCCGCCCGAGCGCAAGCCGTGGGAATGACGGCAGGGCACAGGCGGGGAATTTTGGTATAATATGCTCCAAAAGGTTCTTTGATATGGCGGCGACACGCAGACAGGCCCGAGAGTGGGCGATTCAGATGCTGACGGCGGCGGACTTGAATCCGCCCGACGACGTTCGGTTGTTCATCGACTCCTTCTGGGAGGAGATTGCATCCCTCGACGACGAGGAGGGCAGGGCTGATCCCCGCGGCGAGGCCAGGGAATTCGCTGAAGCTCGGGTGGAAGGCGTGCTCGCCAAGAAACAGGAGATCGACGGGATTCTCGTTCCGCTTCTCGACAAGTGGGACCTGTATCGTCTTGGAACAGTGGAGCGCGCAGTCCTCCGGATGGGCGTCTGGGAGATGAAGTGGTCGGATGTCCCGAAGCCGGTCGTCATCAACGAGGCGATAGACCTCGCCAACTGGTTCTCGAGCCCGAAGTCCCGCACATTGATAAACGCCGTGCTCGACAGATACGGGAAAGAGCTGAAGAAGTGAAGCGACAGGGAAACAACAGTGACAACTGCTAAAAACAACTTTTGTCATTCGGGCGCAACCGCGCCCGAATCTGAAAATGCCGCGCAGTTGCGCGGCGGGGAATGTTGTTTTTACAAGTTGTTTTAGTTGTTTCCAACAAAAATTGGACGATGTACTTTGGATAAGGATGCCGAGTTTATGCAGAGGGCGGTTGGGCTCGCGGCGCGCGGGCTCGGACACACACGCCCCAACCCTGCTGTCGGCGCAGTGATAGCGAAGGGCGGCAGGATAATCGGCGAGGGCTGGCACAAAAAGGCCGGCAAGGACCATGCCGAAGTCGCCGCGATCAAGAGCGCGGCAAGGCGCGGTGCAAAGACTCTCAATGGCGCAACGATCTACGTGACACTTGAGCCGTGCTCGAAGCCGGGCCGCGTCGGCGCGTGCACAGATGCGATAATCGCGGCCGGAATCTCGCGCGTCGTATATGCGGTTCCCGACCCCAACCCGAAAAACCGCGGCAAGGCGAAGCGCGCTCTCGCGAAGGCGGGCGTGAAGTGCGAGCGGTTCAAGGGCGATGCAGGCCTCTTGAAACTGGCAGGCGATTTAATTTGCGACTTCCGCAAGCACGTGACGACCGGGCTTCCGTATGTGACGGTGAAGCTCGCAATGTCGCTTGATGGAAAAATCTGCGACGACTTTGGCAACGCCAAGTGGATATCGTCGGAGGACTCTCGCCGACTGACTGGCAGCACCTTGCGCGAAATCCACGACGCCATCATGGTCGGCGCGGAAACGGTTCGCAAGGACAATCCCTCGCTTCTCTCGCATGGCCGGCGCAACGACGACCTTGTGCGCGTGATAATCTCGAAGAGCGGCAATCTCCCGAAGAACGCGCAGGTCTTCTCGGACGGAGCTACGAACAAGACGCTTGTCTTCGACGACGCGAAGAAGGCGCTTGTCGAGCTCGGCAGGATGGGCATCATGTCTGTTCTCTGCGAAGGCGGGCTCAAGCTCGCGCGTTCTCTTGCGGAGAACGGTCTTGTCGATCAGTGGATGACGATAGTCTCTCCTGTTGTAATCGGGTCGCGTCCTATCGGCAAGGCCATTCGCGGCAAGCTCAACGCCGACGAGAGCTTCATTGCGTGCGGTGATTCGTTTGTGACTGTTGACTTTGAAAGGAGGGGTAGATCATGACAATTAGGTTCTCAACAAGGGTCGCGTTGGCGGCAGCTGCGCTCGCCATGATAGGTTGCACAGGCGGCTGCCTTTTTGTGGATGGCGTGGAGACGCGCTCCATTTCCGTTGCCGAATACCGCGACAAGATGGCCGGTGCCTGGATAGGCCAGTCCGTCGGCGTCGCCTATGGGTGGCCGACCGAGTTCAAGAAAAAAGGAGAGCTCTTCGACTGGGATGCGCTGCCTGTCTGGAAGCCCGAGCTTGTAAACGAGACGTTTAACCAGGACGACCTCTACGTCGAGATGACCTTCATCAACACGCTTGATACGCGTGGCATCGACGTTGGCGTTCGCGAGGCAGGGATCGACTTCGCCAATTCGCGCTATCGGCTCTGGTGCGCGAATGCGAACGCGCGCGACAACTTGCGCCGCGGCATTGCCGCGCCGTCGTCTTCCCATCCGAAGAACCATCCGTCACCGGACGACATCGACTACCAGATCGAGGCCGACTTCTCGGGTATCCTCGTTCCCGGCATGCCCTGGCGCGCGGTGAAGTTTGGTGAACAGTTCGGGCGCATAATGAACTATGGCGACGGGCTCTACGCCGGACAGTTCGTTGGTGCGCTTTACTCTATAGCATACTTCGAGACCGACCGCGTAAAGACGGTAGAGGCCGCGCTTCGCTGCATCCCTGCCGAATCGCGCTACGCTAAGATGGTGCGCGACATGCTCGCGTGGTATGCCGCCGATCCGAAGGACTGGCGCAAGGCGTGGAAGCTCGCCGTCGACGCCTACGGTTGCGACAAGGGCTCGAACATGGGCAAGGTCAGCTTCGTAGACATAGACGTAAAGATCAACGGCGCGATGGTGCTGCTCGGCTACCTCTGGGGCGATGGCGACATCGAGAAGACGATGAAGATCTCTACATGCGGCGGATACGATTCCGACTGCAATCCGTCTACAGCGCTCGGCGTCCTCGGCGTGCAGCTCGGCGCGAAGGCGTTTGGCGAACAGTATGTTGGCAAACTCGACCACTCAAAGA
>CACYNF010000189.1 GCA_902775595.1 uncultured bacterium
AACGCGCGGACTTGACGACAAGCGTGAAGCGCGAGCCCGACGGCACGACAGGCGAGAACCACACGTCGCCGCCATGGAGACGCGCGATGCGGCGGACGATCGCGAGCCCGAGCCCCGCGCCGCCCGACTCGGCCGCGCGCGCGGGGTCCACGCGGTGGAATCGCTCGAAAATCCTCTCCGCATGCTCTGGCGGTATACCTATGCCGTGATCCTCGACAACGACGGCGAAACCGCGGGCCGTTGCGGAAACAGAGACCGCGACATCCGGCGAACCAGAGTGGCGGATAGCGTTCGAGACAAGATTGGCTATCGCCTCCGAGACAAGCCGCGCATCGATCGTCGCGATGCAGGGCGCTTCGGGCGCAGCGAACGACAAGGCGATTCCGGCGGCCTCGGCGCGCGGACGGAGCGACTCCACCGTCTCTCGCACGAGATCGACGAGATCGGTTTCGGCAACGTCGAGGGCGTTCGACTCGCGCTCAAGCCGCGCAAGGTCGAGAATCTGCTGGACGAGCGTGTTGAGCCGCTTCGACTCCTTCGATATCATCGAAAGAAGCGGCCGCTGCGCATCGGAAGCGCCGCCGTCCTCAAGCATGTCGACCGCGCCGAGTATGCCGGTGAGCGGCGTCTTGATCTCGTGCGAGACGTCGGCAACAAACTCGCGGCGGAACTTCTCGAGCCGCGCGAGCTCGCGTATCCTGACGCGCTGGCGGTAGAGCGCGAAGAAGAAGACGAACACTCCCGCTGCGCCCGCGAGAGCGGCGAGGACGAATAGCCGGTACGTGCGGCGAAATGGAGCGAACACTTCCCTGCGAGAGCGGATAAGTCAGACTGCGTATTCACCGCTCGATGCTTGCGCGCTCAGCCAATGACCCGTGGAGTCAACGGGATTTCGCCTCGTGTCGAATATGCGGCCGCCGCCGCTTGCCCGAACCGAAAGCTCATATCCGCGCTCACGGCACACGTCGCCGAATGCGCGCACGGCCGCGAAGTCTTGCGTGCGCAGAGGTTCGGCCAGAGTCATCGCAGCGAGCTCGGCGCGCGTCTCAAGTTCGCGTTTCGCGTCCTTGTACACAGAAAGCCTGTAGACGCCGATGCTCACATAGAACGCAAGCACCAGGAACACGAACGCCGCCGCCGCAAGGTACGGCGCAAGAGAAGAAAATATCTTTCCAAATTTCATCCCGCCAGCTAACTCCTGACTCAAACTCCTAACTCCAACTACTAACCCACTCTATATCCAACGCCTCTCACAGTCTCTATGTGGTCGCTCCAGCCGCCGAGCTTCTGACGCAGCTTCGCGACCTGCACGTCTACAGTGCGTTCGTCGGCGGGACGCTGGAACACGCGCCCCCTGTGCGCGACGAGGCGCACGAGCAGGTCGAACTCCCCGGGCGTAAGGTCGAGCGCCTTTTTGCGAAGCGTCGCGGTTCTCGACGCCTCGTCGATCCTGAGACCGTCGAAATCCATTCCCTCCGTGACTGGAAGCCCCCTTCTCAAGACCGCGTTCACGCGCGCAAGGAGGACCTTCCTGTCGAACGGCTTCGTCACATAGTCGTCAGCTCCGGCATCGAGGCCGCGCACTATGTCCTCGCTCGCGGTCCGCGCGGTGAGCATTACGATGCGCGTCGCCGCGAGCGCGGGCGTGGCGCGTATCCTCTTCGCTATCGCGAAACCGTCGAGCCCGGGGAGCATCACGTCGAGAAGCAGCAGGTCGGGCTTCTCCCTCTCCACCATCTTGAGCCCGTCGTCGCCTCGCGGCGAGGAGGCGACGTCGGAGTATCCGGCGCCGAGAAGCGCCATCTCGAGGAGCGCACGTATCGTCGCGTCGTCCTCTATGATGCGGATCTTTGCAAGTTCACCCATGGTCTACAGGGCGGAGAGAATCCTGCGCCCCCATTCGCGCGCCTTGTCGAACTGCGCAAGTGAATAGCTTTCGTTCGGGGAGTGTATCCTGTCTTCCGCCTGCCCCCAGCCGACGATCAGCGGAGCCGCGCCAGAGGCCTCGCGCAGGAGCGAGAGAACCGGTATCGACGCGCCGCACCACTGGAACGCGGGGCCGCGCGGGTCCATCTCGGAAAGGACGTCGGCCGCAAGGCGAAAGAGCGGCGAGGCGAGCGGAAGCCTGAACGCGGCAGTGCCTTCGGACACATCCTCGAACGAGAGCTTCATCCCCTTCGGGCATCTGTCCTCGAGATGCGCGCGCACCGCGGCAAATGCGCCGCGCGGCGACTGGCCGGGCACGAGGCGCATCGATATCTTCGCGAACGCGGACGAGGGGATGACAGTCTTCGCTCCCGGCCCGCCGTATCCCGAATGGATTCCGTTCACCTCGATCGTCGGCTCGAACGAGTTGCGCTGGACGAGCGTCTTCCCCGTCTGCCCACCGCACGGCTCGCAGCCGATGTCCGCCTCAAGCGACTCCTCCGAAGGGCCGAGCGCCTCAGCCTTCGCGAGCTCGTCGTGAGTCGGGTTCTCGATCCCGTCGCGAAACCCCGCGACGGCGATCGAACCGTCGGGGAGGTGGAGGCTCGCGACGAGTTCCGCGATGCCCTGGGCCGGATTCGGCGATATGCCGCCGTA
>CACYNF010000190.1 GCA_902775595.1 uncultured bacterium
GCGGTTGATGAGGAGGGTGGCGCAGATAGGGGCGGGGAAGATATTCGGGAGCCTCGCGTTCGTGACTGCGACGGCGTTTGCGCTGGGTGACCGGTTCCGAGCGCGGAGCGTCGTGGCGCGGGAGGTGGGGGAGCTTGGCTACGCGACGCACGGCTGGAGGCTCGCGAAGGCGGCGAAAAGTGCGTCGTGAAAGGTGGAATGGCGATGACGGCCAATAAAATAGCGACTTTCGTGGGGTCTGTCCCCGAGGAGGATGGGGCGGTACGGCTAATGCTGTAGGTCGGGCGCAGACCTCGCCTTCGTGCATGGTGAGTTGATGGCGCAGGTCCGGGGCTGCGGATTTGGTATAATATAGGCACGATTGAAACACATGACGAGTGTCATGCGGGCTGTGAGCCGCAACGAATAAAGACATGGACAAAGCAAACGCAAAGGCGAGGATCGCGGAACTGAGGGCCCTCATCGAGAAGGCCAACCACGACTACTACGATCTGCATCAGCCGACTGTTGGCGACCGCGACTACGACATGTGGGAGCGCGAGCTCCTGAAGCTCGAATCGGACTTCCCGGAATTCGCCACCGCCGATTCGCCTGTCAGGAACGTCGCGGGAGGGCTTTCCGAGGGGTTCGCCAAGGTCACGCACGACCCGCCGATGCAGTCTCTCGACAAGACCCACGCGAAAGGCGAGCTCGCCGAATTCGACGCGTTCGTCAGGAAGACGGTCGAGGGGTTCACGTATCTCGTCGAGCCAAAGATAGACGGCATCTCGCTCTCTCTCCGCTACTCCGGCGGGCGTCTCGTCCGCGCGGCGACGCGCGGCAACGGGCTCGTTGGCGACGACATAACGGCGAACGCGTCGACAATCGCGACGATCCCCAAGACGCTCCCGCCGGACGCGCCGCGCGAGCTTGAGGTGCGAGGCGAGGCGTACATGACGCGCGAGGGCTTCGTCGAGCTCAACGCTCGTCAGGAGGCCGCCGGGCTCGAGACTTTCGCGAATCCGAGGAACGCCTGCGCCGGTTCCCTGAAGCAGCTCGACTCGCGCGTTACCGCCGAACGTCCTTTGGATGTCGTCGTCTACAACGCGGGTGGCGTCGGTTGCGACGGCTTCGCCTCGCACAGCGAGATGATCGCGGCGTTTGCGAAGTGGGGCTTCCCCGTCGCGCCGTGGTCCAAGTCCTGCAAGACGATGGACGAGGTGTTCGCTGCAATCGACGAGCTGCAGTCCCTCCGCCACACCTTCCGCTTCGAGATCGACGGCGCCGTCATCAAGATAGACGAGCGCAGGTTCTACGAAGTCCTCGGCGCGACCGCTCACGGCCCTCGCTGGGCACGCGCCTACAAATATGCGCCCGAGCGCGCGGAGACGACTGTCGAGGCGATCACGGTGCAGGTTGGCCGCACCGGCATTCTGACGCCTGTCGCGGAGCTGAAGCCCGTTCCGCTCGCTGGGTCGGTCATCTCCCGCGCGACCCTCCACAACGCCGACCAGATTGCGCGCCAGGACATCAGGGTCGGCGACCATATCTGGCTCGTCAAGGCCGGTGACGTGATCCCCGCCGTGGATTCCGTGATACCAGAGAAGCGCACGGGCGCGGAGAAGGTCTTTGTCATGCCGACGGCCTGCCCTGTGTGCGGCGGCGAAGTCGCGCGTCTCGAGGGCGAAGTAGCGACGCGCTGCGTCAATCCGGCGTGCCCCGCGCAGCTATGCCGCAGGCTCGAGCATTTCGCGAGCCGCAATGCGCTCGACCTGAAGGCGCTCGGCGGCAAGATCGCCGACATCTTCGTCGCGAAGGGCGTGGTGAAAGACCCCCTCGATCTCTTTGAACTCGACTACGACGCGCTCGCCTCGCTCAACATCGGCGACGACGAGTCGCCTCGCAAGTTCGGCCTCAACGCCCAGAACCTGAGGAAAGCCGTTTCGGACGCGAAATCCCTTCCGCTCGAAAGGTGGCTTTTCGCCGTCGGCATTCCGCAGGTCCGCGTCACAGTTGCGAAGGACATCGCGGCAGAGCACGAGAAATTCAGCGACCTCAAGGACAGCCCTGTTCTCAAGAACGTAATCGAGAACGATGCGAAGAAGGGCAAGGAGCGCAAGATCCTCGCCATCAAGGTCGAGGCGGCAAAGGCAGTCCTGTCTTTCTTCTCGAGCGAATACGGAAGTGCGTTTCTCGATCGCATGCTCTCGCTCGGCATCGACCCCCGGCGCGGCGCACGCGCCGCGGTCGCGACGGAAGGCCCGCTCGTCGGCGCAGGATGCGTCCTCACGGGGACGCTAAGCCGTCCGCGCGGCGAATATGCCGCGCTCATAGAGAAGGCGGGAGGCATCGTCCAGAGCGCAGTAACGTCGAAGACGAAGTATCTTATCGCAGGCGCGAACGTCGGCGCGACGAAGACCGAGAAGGCGCGGGCGCTCGGCACCGAGGTGATAGACGAAGCTCGGCTTCTCGAACTTCTTGGGTCAACTCCATCTGGCAAGGCCGAGCCGCCAGCCGAGGAAGCGAAATCCGCGCCGGCCGCTCCGGTT
>CACYNF010000191.1 GCA_902775595.1 uncultured bacterium
AGGGCGCGATAATCGACGGCCACACGACGATCGGCTCGATGTGCCAGATATTTCCCTATGCCTGCATAGGCATGAAGACCCAGGACCTCAAGTACAAGGACGGTTCCGTCTCCTACGTCGAGATCGGCGACCGCACGGTGATCCGCGAGTTCGCGACCGTTCACCTCGGAACGGCCGACGGGGAGAAGACCATAATCGGGTCCGACTGCCTGTTCATGTGCTACTGCCACGCGGCGCACGGCGTCATACTCGGCAACCACTGCATCTGCTCCAACTCCGTCCAGCTTGCCGGCGACGTGCATCTTCAGGACTGGGCGATCGTCGGCGGATGTGCCGCGGCGCACCAGTTCTGCACCGTTGGCGAGCACGCGATGGTCGGCGGTATGACGAAGATCCGGCAGGACGCGCCGCCGTTCATGCTCACAGACATGGTCGAGGGCGCGATGAAGGTCATCGGCGTCAATGTCGTCGGGCTCACGCGCCGCGGCTTCTCGCGCGAGGCGATTCAGGCGCTCAAGGAGGCTCACCGCTTCCTCTACCGCGACGGCCTCAACCGCTCGCAGGCGCTCGACCGCGTTGAGCACGACGTCGAGCAGACGCCCGAGGTGCAGCGCCTCGTCGCGTTCTACCGCAAGTCGCAGCGCGGCGTCGCATGATTCCATTGGCAGACGCGGCTTTGTTTTGCTATACTATTGGCGATGAACATCAACGACATTGTAAAGACGCTTGACGGCACGCTCGTCGCCGGCGGAGAGTCCGACCGCACGGTCGGCACGGTCGTCGCTAACGACCTCATGAGCGATGTCCTCCTCAACGACGGGGATGATATCCTGCTTCTCACCTCGCTCGCCTCCGACCAGGCGATCAGGACCGCGAACATCGTCGGCGCCATGTGCGTCGTCGTGCACAACGCGAAGCCGCTGCCGCAGACGATGTGCCAGGTCGCGGACACGCTCGGCATACCGCTCGTGAGCTCGCCGCTCTCCAAGTACGAGAGCTGCGTGCGCATACACGACTTCCTCAAGGCCGAAGCCGGGTCGTGATGGAGTACAAGCCGACGATCCTGAGCGGCGGCGAAAGCCGCAGCGACGACCAGATAATGGCCGCGCACGAGCGCAGGCACGTCCGCCGCGTCTCCGGGCCTGGGCTTCCCGGTTCCGACGGGCAGGGCGAGCCGCTCGTCATAATGGAGCTTCTCCAGCGCCTTCGCGTCAAGGACGTGATGCGCGACCACGACATAATCTCCGTCGTCCGCACCGACACGATGCACTTTGCGCAGAACCTGATGAAGCGCAACCACATCTCCGGCGTGCCGGTGGTGGAGGGGAAGCGACTCTTCGGCATCGTCTCGATCAATGACATCATCATGGCGCTCGAAGGCGGCTGGATAGGCGACCCCTGCCAGAAGCACATGGCGACGAACCTCGTCGTGCTCGAGGAGGACATGCCTCTTGCCTTTGCGCTCAAGTATTTCGAGAACTACATATTCGGCCGCTTCCCCGTTCTCAACAAGGAGCGCGACCTCGTAGGCATCGTCTCGCAGCGCGACGTCACGCGCGTTTTGATGCGCGAGCTGACGAACGAGCTCGCGCGTCTCGAGGGCGGTGCTCCCACGCCCAGCGCGGCAGGGGAGCAGCCCAAGTCGGAAGGGGCTCTGCCGTACTACTCGATGCGGCAGTTCGTCATAGTGCGCAACGACCTGCAGAACGCGGGCAAGGCCGCAAACGAGATAAAGAAGATGCTGGGCGAGGCGGGCGTCGAGAAGAAGATCATCAGGCGCATCGCAGTCGCCGCCTACGAGCTTGAGATAAACATCTGCATCCACTCGCTCGGCGGCTCGATCACCTTCATCCTCGACGGCCACAAGGCGACGGTGATCGCGAAGGACAAGGGGCCGGGCATCAAGGACGTCGAATGGGCCCTTCGCGACGGCACGTCGACGGCGAACGACTGGATACGCTCGATGGGCTTTGGCGCGGGCATGGGCCTTTCAAACTCCAAGCGCGTAGCCGATTTCTTCGACATAAAGTCGACCGTTCCGACCGGCACGACGGTCCTCTGCGAATTCAACTTGCCCGAGAAGGCGTAGCCGGGAGGCTCTGGATATGACCAACATGACGCGCAAGGAGTTCATCGGCGGGGCCGCTGCGTTCGCAGCGGCCGGGTCGTTTGCGGCGGAGGCGCAGGAGTCGCCGATGCTCGCAAAGACGAAGAAGTGGTTCAAGGAGGCACAGTTCGGGATGATGGCGCACTGGGGCCTCTATACGCTTCCGGGCGGCGAGTGGAACGGGAAGCCGGGCCGCCGCGCCTACGCGGAGTGGCTGCAGTGGGGCGAGCGCATCCCGATGAAGGAGTATGCCGCGCTCGCAAAGGCGTTCAACCCCGTCCTGTTCGATCCCAAGGACTGGAT
>CACYNF010000192.1 GCA_902775595.1 uncultured bacterium
CGGCAGACATCCTTTTGGAGAACATGCAGACGGTGGTCCTCGGCGGACTCACGGAAACGTACAAATCTGAGTCGGAGACGGGCATACCGATACTGAAGGACATCCCATGGATCGGCAAGTGGCTTTTCGGCTCCGTATCGCAGACGGAGAGCCGCAAGGAGCTTCTGGTGTTCATGACGCCGTATGTCCTCGACGAAGGCGATGCCGCGCAGGCGGAGGCGCTCAGGCGCAAGAAGGCGCTCAGCGACACGCGGCCGTTCGACACGCACGGCTGGTCTGCCTCGCCTATAGCCGATCCAGTCAGCAAAAAGGAGCAGATGCGCAGGCTGAAGGACGAGTGGAAGAAGCAGGACGAGGAGCGCAAGACGAAGCTCGCCATCGAGGACGAGAAGGTCAAGCGCGCGAAGGCGCTTGAGCAGATGAGCAAGGAAGAGCGCAATCACTGGCTCGAGATGCACAAGGACGAGCTCGACGGCGCCGATCGCGACGAGGAGGCAAAGGAGCTCAAGGAGAAGATGAAGTCTAAGGACGACAAGACGCAGGAGGAGCTCCGCAAGCTTGCCGCAGACATCCGCGAAAGGAAGCTGAAGGAGTCTGAGGCCAAGATAAAAGAGGCCGACGACGCCGCTCAGGCGGAGAACGAGTACCAGAAGCTCCAGGAAGCCAAGAAGGGCGAGGAGCCTTCTGATGGGCAGCCGCAGGATGCCGCGGGCGACGAGGTGAAGCAATGAACGCGAAGATCGTGGCCATAGTCGCGGTATGCGTCGCCGTCGTCGCGGCGTGCGTCTCGGGCGTCGTGATATCCATGCAGCGCGCCGACGCCGCGCGCGCGGCGGCCGACAAGGCCGCGAGCGAGGAGACGATTGCGTCGAAGCGCGCAAGGGAGGCCGAGCTCGAGCGCGCAACTGCCGCGGCGAACGCGCGCGAGGCCGAGGCAAAGGAGAAGAGCGCGGCGACTGCGCTTGCAGCGGCGGAGGCGGAGAACGAGAAACTAAAGCTTGAGAACGAGAACCTCGCGGAGAAGAAGGCGATTGCCGCCGACGAGCGCGCGAAGGCCGACGCCGATGCGAAAAGGGCGGCCGACATCAAGGCGGCGAAGGAGCTGGAGCACAAGATGGCGAAGGAGAACGCGGACGCGGAGCGCGCGAAGGCGCAGGCGGCGGCCGACGAACTCGCGCGCGCCGAGGCGACAAGGGCGATACGTGAGGCGGAGACACTGAAGCTAAAGGTCTCGAAGGCGGAGCTGGAGGTGGCGAAGCAGCAGTATGCCGAGCTCAACGCCGAGCTTCTGGAGTACCAGAAGGAGCTTGACGAGCGCGAGCGCGCGCTGCGGCCCGAGAAGACGATAGCCGACCTCTCGTGGCTCCCCGACGAGGACACCGAGGTCGACGAGAACGGCAGGGCGCGTCCGCGGAAAAAGGAACCCAGGCTGCCGGAGAACGATCCGACCCTTCCGAAGGAGACGCGCTCCCTCGCGAAGGCCGAGCGCATAAGAGGCGAGGCAGACGCCGCGCGGTGCTGAAGTCCATATATCCGGACTGGGAGTATGTCCCCCCGGAGGAAGCGAAAGAAGAGAAGAAATGAGTCTATCGGTCGGAATCGTCGGGCTGCCCAATGTCGGCAAGTCCACATTGTTCAACGCGCTTACCAAGAAGCAGCAGGCGGCGGCAGAGAACTACCCGTTCTGCACGATCGAGCCCAACTCCGCCATTGTCGAAGTCGCAGACCCGCGGCTTGAGGCGCTTGCGAAGATCGTAAGCCCGCAGCAGATAATACGCGCGACGGTCGAGTTCACCGACATCGCCGGTCTCGTCAAGGGTGCGTCCAAGGGCGAGGGGCTTGGCAACAAGTTCCTCGCGAACATCCGCGAGTGCGACGCGATACTTCACGTCGTCAGGTGCTTCGAGAACGACGACATCATCCATGTCCAGGAAGGCGGCAACAAGTCGGCGCCGATCGATCCCGTGGGCGACGCCGAGGTGATTGAGACCGAGCTTGTCCTTGCCGACATGGAGCAGCTGCAGAAGCGCTACGACCGCATCAAGAAGGAGGCGCAGGCGAAGCCCGCGATGCGTCCGGAGGCCGAGGCGTGCGCAGCGCTCCTGAAGCATCTCGAGGAGGGGAAGTCCGTCCGCTCGTTCCCGAGGAAGGAAGGCGACGCGATACTCGACGTCCTTAAGGAGCTCCACTTCCTCACCGACAAGAAGGTCATCTACTGCGCGAACGTCGCCGACGACAACGTGGCGGGCGAGGGCAACGCGCATGTTGACGCGCTCAAGGCGTATGCCGCAAAGGAGGGCGCGGAGTGCGTCGTCGTGTGCGCACAGATGGAGGCCGATCTCGCGGGGCTTTCCGACGCGGAGGCGAAGGAGTTTCTCGAGAGCTACGGGCTAACGGAAAGTTCGCTTGACAGGACGATCAAGCTCGCGTACCACACGCTGGGATTGGCGAGTTTCCTCACTGCTGGGCCAAAGGAGGTCCGCGCGTGGACTTTCCGCCGCGGCTGGAAGGCGCCGAAGTGCGCCGGTGTCATTCACACCGATTTCGAGAAGGGGTTCATCCGCGCACAGGTCGTATCGTTCGACGACTACATCAAGTACGGCGGCGAGAAGGGTGCCCGCGAGGCGGGAGCGCTTCGCCCCGAGGGCAAGGAGTACGAGATGCAGGATGGCGACGTGGTGGAGTTTATGTTTAATTAGGAACAATGAAAACAACATCAACAACGGTTGAAAACAACTTTTTCTCGGCGGGCAACACGCCCGCCGGTTTATGGCCGCCGCGAGGTTTCGCGGCGGAAGAGGGATTGTTGTTTTTATAAGTTGTTTCTGTTGTTTCCAATAAATCTTAAGAGCGGTAGATGAAATACATTTCAACAAGGAAGGGAATCGAGGCGACTGCGCCTGAAACGGTTTTCCAGGGCCTTGCGCCCGACGGTGGCCTCTATGTGCCGGTGGTAGGGGCGAGCGGACGTCTCGGAGAGACGTCCCTACCAGACGCCCGCGGACGCCTCGGAGAGACGTCCCTACCAGGTGCCGAGTCCCTACCAGCTGCCGAGAAGTTCGTTCTTGACGCGCTTTTCGGCGATTTTCCCGCAGAAGTCCGCAAGGCCGCGATAGACCGACTTCTCTCCCGCTTCCCGGCCGAAGACCCCGTTCCTCTCGTCGAGAAGGATGGGCTGCATATGCTCGAGCTTTTCCACGGCAAGACCGGTGCCTTCAAGGACGTCGCGCTTTCGATGCTCCCCGTCTTCATGCGCCATGCCGCCGGCGGCCGTCGCGTTCTCGTCCTTACGGCGACGAGCGGCGACACCGGATCAGCAGCGATGCAGGGCTTCGCCGGCGTTGACGGCACCGAGATCATCGTCTTCATCCCCAAGAGGATCATCACTGGCGTTGACGAACTCATCCACGCCGTCGGCATCCGCGGCAACTTCGACGACGCGCAGGCGGCGGTGAAGCGCATCTTCGCCGACCCCGCGATCCGCGCCGAGGCCGCCGCGCACGGCATCACTCTCTCGAGCGCCAATTCGATAAACACCGGTCGCCTCGTTCCCCAGATCGCCTACTACGTGCTGGCGGGGGCAAAGTTGAATGGAACGGACGGGGGCTCGGGCGCCCCCGGACCCCTGCCCAAGGAATTTGATGTCGTTGTCCCCAGCGGCAACTTCGGCAACATTCTCGCGGCGTACTATGCGAAGCTCCTCGGGAGCCCAATCCGCAAGTTCATCGTCGCCTCGAACGTGAACGACGTCCTCGCGCGTTTCGTGAAGACCGGCGTCTACGACCCCGGCCCGAATTTCACCGTCACGAACTCCCCCTCGATGGACATCAGGAAGTCTTCGAACGTCGAGCGCCTTCTCTGGATGATCTCTGGGGGCCTTGACGGCGATATTGATCGCGCCTGCGCGGAGACGTCCCGCATGATGAAGGATCTCGCGGAGAAGGGGCGGTACGAGCTTTCCGATTCCGCGAAAGACCGGCTCTTCGCCGATTTCACCGGCGGTGTCGCGACGCCGGAGGAGACGGAGGCCGAGATGCGCCGCATGCGCGAGTCGGCCGGCTATCTCGTCGATCCGCATACCGCCGTCGCTACGTTCGTCGCGAAGAAACTGGGTCTGCCGGACGGCGCGCCGTGCGTCGTCGCCGCTACCGCGACGCCGTACAAGTTCCCGGAGACCTGCCTCAGGGCCTATGGCGAGGACGTGCTTGTCGCCCCGCCGCCGTCGGTCGCCGGGCTCGACAAGCTTCCCGTCGCGCAGACTCGCGTCTGCGACGTCGCGGCGATCGACAGTGAGGTCACGCGTCTTTTCTGAAACAAGCGAGGTCATCCATGAAAACAAAGAACCTGATCGTTGCAGCTTCAATCGCCCTGCCCGCGGCGGCCTTTTCCGCCGGGCTCTACGGGGATATCCCCGACGCGAACCACGCATGGGCGGTGCATGACGAGAACCGCCCGAAGCCGTCGCGGGTGACTGTCGGCGAGAACGGGGTTCCCTCCGACGCCATCGTGCTCTTCGACGGAACGAGGGAGAGCTTCGAGAGGAACTGGTGCGACGGCAGCGGAGGCCCGTCGAAGTGGATCGTGGAGGACGGCGCGTTCTCGTGCGGGGAGGGATTCAAGTTCGGCGAGTGCCGCACGCGCGAGGAGTTCGGCGACTGCCAGCTCCATATCGAGTACAGGCATCCGGCCGACACGAAGTCGATCGGCGGAAATGCGCAGATGCGCGGCAACTCCGGTGTGTTCCTGATGGGGCCGAAGTACGGCTACGAGGTGCAGGTGCTCGAAAGCTACTTCACGTGCAGGGAGCTGGAGGGACGCCCCGAGTTCGTGCAGAACTACGCCGACGGGCAGGCCGGCTCCATATATGCCGAGAATCCCCCGCTCGTCAACCCGCAGCGCAAACCCGGCGAGTGGCAGGTCTACGACATCGTGTTCCACCAGCCCGTGTGGAGGGGCGACCAGCTGACCCACCCGGGCTCGATCACCGTGTTCTTCAACGGCGTGCTCGTGCAGGACCACTGGGAGATGGAAGGCCAGACGACGCACTGCAGGCGCCGTCCGCTCGCGCCCCATTCCGCGAAGGGCCCGCTGTCGCTGCAGGACCACGGCTGCTCCGTCTCGTTCCGCAACGTCTGGATCCGTCCGATCGCCTCGCGCTGGGACAACCTCACGCATTCGAACATGAGCGCCGACCCAGAGAAGGTGATGGCCGAGCGCCGCGCGACGGCCGCGAAGCTCTATGCGAAGATCGCGGACCCGAAGTCCGCCACGGCCGAGACGGTCAAGGCGCTGGGCGAGGTCGTCTCGTACGCCGACGAGGGCGTCTATGCGGCGGACTTCCGCAACGCGCTTGAGGCGTACCGCGCGAAGCCCGGCGACGCGAACGAGGTCAAGTCGGTCAACAGGGCTCTTGACGTCCTCGTGCGCGGGAAGGTCATTCCGGAATCCGCGAAGATCGCGGAGGGCGCGAAGTAGCGAGGAGCCCCGTCATGGTCACAAGACGTTCATTCGGCGGCATGGCGTTCGCCGGCGCGTTCGCCGCGGCGATGAAGCCGCTCAGGGGCGTTGCCGCGGAGATAGCGTCCACACCTTCGATGCCGTTCATGGCGGCGGGTGCGGCGAAGCGGCCCATGAGCATGGC
>CACYNF010000193.1 GCA_902775595.1 uncultured bacterium
TTCTATCCCGTCTGCCCCGGCTCGGGGCAGTACGTGATCGGATCTCCCGCGCTCGAACGCGCCGAAGTCAGGCTGCCTGGCGGGAAGGCGCTTCGGATCGAGGCGCCTGAATCCGCGACGAAGCGTTATGTCGCCTCTGTCTCCCTGAACGGCAAGACCGTCAAGGAGAACTGGCTTTCGGCGGCGGAACTCAGGAAGGGCGGGAAGCTCGTATTCAAGATGAGCGACAAGCCGGTGAAAACGCGCGGAGCGGAGGCGTCCGCCGCGCCATATTCAATGAGTCGGGAGGTGCATAAATGAAGCTGGCTACAATCGCGGTTGCGGCAGGCCGCTCGAGGGATTCGTCATCAGGCACGCCGACATCATGGCGGGCGGCGAGCTCGTGTTCGAGATGGGTGAATGAGACTGCACAGCGGGAATACCGCTAAACACGGAAGGAAGACGTCATGGAGAACATCAATCGGTTTGCGGCATTGGCCGGCGTTTGCCTGGCGGCGCTGGTGGTTCGCGCGGCGGAGAATCCGCTCCCAAAGTGGGCGCTCGGCGGTTTTGTCCGTCCCGCCGGAGTCAATCCCGTCATCAGGCCCAATCCGAAGTCGGAGTTCGAATGCCCGATGCAGAGGCGTCCGATCAAGTGGGAGGAGAGCGATACGTTCAACCCCGCCGCTGCGGTGAAGGACGGAAAGATATGTGTCCTGTACCGCGCCGAGGACAACACCGCGCAGGGAGTAGGCAGCCGGACGTCGCGCATTGGCCTGGCGGTCTCTGAGGACGGCGTGCGCCTGGCGCGCGAGCCGAAGCCGGTCCTGTTCCCCGGAGGGGACGACCAGAAGAAGTTCGATTGCCCCGGCGGTTGCGAAGACCCGCGTGTCGCGGTGACGGAAGACGGACTCTACGTCATGACCTACACCTCGTGGAACCGCCAGTGTCCGCGCCTCTGCATCGCGACGTCGCGCGATCTCCGTCACTGGACGAAGCATGGTCCCGCCTTCGCGAAGGCGCAGAACGGACGCTTCCTCAACATGGGCTGCAAGTCGGGCGCGATCGTCACCGAGCCGTCCGCGAAGGATCCGTCGCGCTATGTCATCGCCAAGATCCACGGCAAGTACCTCATGTACTGGGGCGAGGCGGCGATTGATGCCGCGACGAGCGACGACCTCGTCAACTGGAATCCCGTCACCAAGCAGGACGGTTCGCTGCGTGATCTCGTGAAGCCGCGTCCCGGCTTCTTCGACTCAACGCTCGTCGAGGTCGGTCCGGCCGCAATCAAGACGCAGTACGGCATAGTCGTCCTCTACAACGGTCGCAACGGACACGGGGACATCGCCGACAAGCGCTACGGTCAGGGCACCTACTGCGGCGGACAGGTCCTCTTCGACAACCGCGATCCCTACATGCCGGCGGCGCGCCTTGACGAGCCGTACTTCCGTCCCCTCGCCGACTTCGAACGCAAGGGCCAGTACGCGGAGGGTACGGTCTTCACCGAGGGCCTCGTCTTCTACAAGAAGAAGTGGTACATGTACTACGGCTGCGCCGACTCGCTCGTCGGCGTCGCGGTGTGGGATCCGAAGAGCGGAATGCGCGTCGGCGATCCGCTGCCGGAGGCCGAATAGATGACTCATCGCGGCTTTTCCGGCTTGCACTTTGGATATGCCGTATGGACGATATACGGAGCGAAAGGACAATGATGAAAACAATGAAGATGAAATTCATGAGATTTGCCGCCTGCACCGCGTTTGCCGCGATGGCGGCCTCAGCCTTCGCGGCAGGGAGTCCCGCGCGCGAATTCGAGTTGGGCGAAGAGAACTCCACCATCAGAGGCAAGCAAACGAATGGGGAGGGACCCTTTGGGTGTTGACACCGATCTCTTCGTGCGCGGGAATGCCGATGCCGAGACGCTGTGGCAGGGACTTGTCCACGGCGCGAACAACCAGCATCCGAAGCAGGGCGCGACTGGTCGCTGGGGAGTTGAGGACTACAACAAGCTCGGCTACGTAGCTCACGAGGGCGGGCGCCACGGCACAGTCGCGCGCACGCTCGAATACGCATACGACGACTGGTGCATCTGGCGCTTCGGAAAGGCGATAGGCAAGAGCGACGCCGAAACAGCGCAGTACCGGCGCAATGCCGGAAACTGGCGCAACGTCATAGATCCGCGCCACCGCCTCGCCAACGGACGGCTGCGCGACGGAAGGTTCCGCGACGACTTCAATCCGATCAAGTGGGGCGACGGCGATTTCGTCGAAGGCAATTCGCTGCACTGGACGTGGAGCGTAGTACATGACGTCGCCGGTCTTATGGAAGCGATGGGCGGA
>CACYNF010000194.1 GCA_902775595.1 uncultured bacterium
TTGACATGAACGCAGAACACGGAGGAAAAATGAAAGCCAGAACATTCGCGGCGGCGACGGTCGCCGTCATGGCTGTGGCCGCGTGCGCCCAGCCCGGACCCGCTCGGCGCGCACAGTGCGCCGAGCGTGCACGTGCGCTCGTCATGAAGATGACGCCGGAGGAGCGCCTTACGCAGATATTCATGAGCTCCCGCGAAATCCCGCGTCTTGGCATACGCCACCGCGAATGGTGGAACGAGGCGCTGCACGGCGTCGCCCGCACGGGTCTGGCGACGGTGTTCCCTCAGTCCATCGGAGCGGGAGCGACTTTCGACACCGACCTTGAATACAGGATGGCGCGCATCATCTCCGAGGAAGGGCGCGCGAAGTACAACCTGCACAGGGCGAAGGGTACGAAGGACAGATACGTCAACCTCACCTACTGGAGCCCGAACGTCAACCTCGTCCGCGATCCGCGGTGGGGGCGCGGGCAGGAGACGTTCGGCGAAGATCCGTATCTTACCTCCCGTCTCGGCGTCGCCTTCGTGAAGGGCCTGCAGGGCGACAATCCTGACTTCCTCCAGGCGGCTGGCTGCGCCAAGCACTTCGCCGTGCACTCCGGCCCGGAGAACCTGCGGCACGGCTTCGACGCCGTCGTTTCGCCTCGCGATCTCGCCGAGTACTACCTCGTCGCATTCAGGGCTCTGGCGATGGAGGGCAAGGTCGAGGCGTTCATGGGGGCCTACAGCCGTCTGAACGGCGTTCCCTGCTGCGCCAACAAATGGCTCCTCACCGATCTTCTCCGCGGAGAATGGGGTTTCGCCGGGCACATCGTCAGCGATGTCGGCGCGGTAGACGACATCTTCTCCGGCCATCACTACGCCGCTACATACGCCGAGGCGACTGCGAAGACGCTTCCCGCCGGTCTCGATCTGCAGTCCGAGTGGAACTTCACCGGGATCTCGGCCGCCAACGAGCAGGGGCTGCTGGACGAGAAGGACGTCATCGAGCATCTCGTGCGCCTCTACACGACGCGCTTTCTCCTCGGCGAGTTCGACAAGACGCCGTGGGACGACTATGGCGCAGAGCGCATCGCGACGCCCGAACACCGCGCCGTCGCGCTTGAAATGGCCGAGAAGTCGCTTGTGCTCGTCCATAACAACGGTGTGCTGCCGCTTGATCCCGACGCCGGCGCGATATCTGTCGTCGGGCCGCTCGCGGCGAGCGAGCTGCCGATGCGCGGCAACTACAACGGACAGGCCGCCGCGCCGGTTTCCGTCATTGCCGCCGTCACTGCGGAAGCAGGCCCGGCGGTGCGTGTAGTCGACGAGTGGGACGACGGTGACACCGCGATCGTCTGCCTCGGCATCACTTCAGAGGAGGAGGGCGAGGAGGGGTGTGGCTCCGACAACCAGTCGGGCGACCGCTCGCGCTATTCAATCACAGACAGCCAGCTTGCGATTCTCCGCAAGTGCCGCAGGAAGAACGCCCGCGTCAAGCGCGTTGTATCCATCGTCTTCGGCGGCAGTCCCTTCGACCTGAAGCCCATCGTAGAGCTCAGCGACGCCGTAATCGTCGCGTGGTATCCGGGCGAGGCGGGCGGCACGGCGATCGCGCGCACCATCTTCGGGAAGTCCAATCCTTCGGGGCGCCTACCGGTGACGTTCCCGAAGTCCTACGACGACCTGCCGGCGTTCACCGACTATTCGCTCGCCGGCCGGACATACAGGTACGCGACGAAGGCGCCGGAATATCCCTTCGGTCATGGTCTTTCCTACACCACTTTCGCGTACGGCGACCCTGTCGTCGAGAAGACGGGAGACTCCGTCGGCGTCACGGTCAAGGTGACCAACACCGGCAAGGTCGCGGGCGAGGAGGTCGTGCAGCTCTATCTGCGCGCGCCCGAAACCGCCGGCGACAGACGGCGTCACCACCTTGAGGGCTTCAGCCGCGTCAAGCTCGACCCGGGAGCGAGCGGAGAAGTGGCCTTCAGTCTTTCGCGCAGTCAGTTCGAGGTCTTCCGCGAGGACGGCTCGACTTTCGTTCCGCAGGGCGCGACGACCGTGTTCGTCGGCGGCGGGCAGCCGGGGTTCGCGAAGAACGTGAAGTCGGCTGATGTCGTCTTCTGACAATCCAAGCTTAAGAAACAATCAATCAAGGAGCAAAGCAATGATCAACCAGCCCAAAGTCAAACTCGCCGTCGTTGGCGTCAGCCGCGACTGCTTCCCCGCGTCGCTCACCAAGAAGCGCGTCGCCGCCGTTATGGCGGAGGCCAAGAAGGCAAAGCTCGCCGTCGTCGACTGC
>CACYNF010000195.1 GCA_902775595.1 uncultured bacterium
GCCGCGTGGAGGGAGAAGTACGCGAATGAGATTACGGAGCGGACGAAGAAGCGGTGGTGGAGACGGCTGCTGAGGGCTGTGCGCGAGAGGAGCGAGGAAGAGAGTCCGAAACGCAAGAAGGTCGCATAGAGGATGAAGTTATGCGAAGGACAAGGGACTAAGGACGGGGGAATAGAAGTCTATTAGGAGAATGCATGGACACGATGACGCCGGAGATGCGATCGAAGGTGATGTCGGCGATACACTCGCGCGACACGCTGCCGGAGATGCGCGTGAGGAAGATGCTGTGGGCGAACGGATACCGCTTCCGCGTCTGCGACAGGCGAATCGTGGGTCATCCGGACATCGTGGTCCCCAAGTGCCGCACGCTCATCGAGGTGCGCGGCTGCTTTTGGCACCAGCATGGGTGGGAGTGGAACGGGCGAAAGCTCGTGCAGACCTCGATCTGTCCGACGGCGACGCGGCCGAAATCAAACCGCGCGTTCTGGAACGCGAAGTTCCGCCGCAACGTCTGCCGCGACGCGGAGCACGAAAAGGCGTGGGCTGCGGATGGCTGGAACCTCATCGTCGTGTGGGAGTGCGCCCTCAAGACTGAGAAGGAGCGCGAAAAGACCTTCGCCTTCATCCTCCGCCACCTCGAAAGATGGGCCAGGTAGCACGACGAAAAGACGATGTGCGAGTCGCTTGCATAGGCGCGGCGCATCCGCCGCGGATTTGGTATAATAGCAGCATGACAACGACAACGAGACGGCTGTTTTGCAGAGGGGCGGCGTGCAGGGCCGCGCTTGCGGACGCCGCCGTGAAGCGCTTCGGAAGCGGCTGGGCGTGGCTCGTCGCGAAGGACGGAAAGCTCTCCGTCGAATCGACGGCGAACGCAGACACGCCTTTCGGGCTCGACTGGCAGAACCAGCGTGCGGCATACGCCAAGGCCGTCGTCGAAAAGCATCTCGACTGGTCTGCCGCCTCCCGCCGCTTCGGAAATGTCTGACAGCGTTCTCCCTCATATGAGAAAGTTCGACTCCATGTATGATGAAACGCCGGACGATCGCTGCCGCAGGCTCGAGCACGAACTTGCTCGTCAGCAGCTGAAGACGGATATGGCGGAGCTGGAAGCGTTTGCATGGCGCTGGAAGTGCGCCGATCTTTTTTCCTGGTACTACCGTCGGGCCGCAGACAAAGCGTTGAAGCGTGGAGACATCCCGACGGCACGGCGATATCTCATGAAAGCCGCCAAGGCCTTGAATGTGGGTTGCTTTGTGTATTTCGCCCTGATAATCGCCATGGTGGTTTTTACGGTCATTCGCTCGATGAAGCATTAATCCAGATGCTGAAAGTAATACACGCCACAAGGCTTGACAGTTGTGCAACAGGGTAAATGATCAGGTCATGTCATGAAAGAGGAAACGAAAGGTTTGCTGAAAGAGAGCTGGCGCCGATACTGGCGTATGGTCGCGAAGACGTGGCCGGTTCTGCTGCTGGTGTTCATTCCCATCGAGATGGTCTATGTTGCGCTTGTTCCTGATGACCCGGAGGATATGCATGCTTTCATGTCGTCGCTGAGATGGAGCAACATTCTGTATTGCGTGTTTGGTATCCTTGCGGATGCCGTGGTCTACAGGTTTGTAGCCGCCGATCGCGCGAACCGCTCCTTGTCGTGCTGGCGGCTCATGGCGGAGGGGTGCTCGGCATGGGGTCGGCTTTTCAAGACAAATCTGCTATCATCGGTTGTCATTTTCCTCTTGCTTCTCTGCCTTGTCGTGCCCGGGATCGTCTGGTACGTGTTTTATGCGTTCACGACCGGTTGTGTCGTGATCGGCGGTCTTGGGCCGGGCGGGGCGCTTGAGGAGTCCAGACGGATGGTCAAGGGGCTCTGGTGGTCCACGTTTTGGACGATGCTTGTTCTCTTTGGCTTGTCGTATGTCATAGGTATCTTGGCTTCGACTGCGGTGGAAGAGATTTCAACCCGGCTGTATTTCCTGTTTCTGGATCACATTTCCTCAGAAAGTGATGTGGCATGGATCGCGTGTAATGCCGGCTTTGTCGCCTCCGAAGTTCTGCTCGACATCATCTGTTTGTTCGCTCAAGTTGGCATGGCCGTCTTCTATCTCCGCCGTGTCGTGACGCTGCGAAAAGAGATTGACGGCGTTTCAGATGATGTAATTACCCAATAAGAGGGTAGAGATAATGATGTTTGGCGTTGCCGGACGCACGGTATGACATCTCCTGGTTGACGGCAAACTGAGATTGTGGCATAATACCGAACAGCAAAGGAGAAAAGCTATGACTGCAAAAGCAACTGCATTGTCGTTTCTTGGTCTTGGGCTCGCGCTTGCGGGCTGCGCGTCGTTCGAAGACGAGCTGCCAGAATCGTGCGTCGTCGTCGAGGAGGTCAGGACAACACCTCCCAACAAGGTCGTGATCGACACGAAGATGGAGGTCCGCAGCTATCCGGTCATCTGCTCGTTCCTCGAAAGGATGTCGAGTGCGTCCGAAGACATAAAGTCGTTCGGGGCATCTACCGTAAAGTCGGAAGTCATTGCGAAGGAAAGCGACGAAGACCGGGAATTGAAGGAGTTCTTCGCCCGCTGTTGCGGGGCCACCTGGCCCGTGGGATCGTCATGCACCTATGTCAAGGCCATCAGCAAGCTGCGCGTGCGCAACACGCCGGAGAACCTCAAGCTCATCGACGAGTTCATGGACGGTATCGTCGAATCCTGCAGCAAAAAGGGCTAGAAACTCGAGATAGACCTTCCCTTCCCGAACCCCCGGCAGCCCTCGGCCGCCGGGGGTTCTTCACTGCATTACATGGGTGATTAAGCGCAGCCGCTCGATTACAATGGAGTCATAGTTTGTCTTAGGAGGACCGCCATGCTCGTACTCGTCGTAAACGCAGGATCATCCAGCTTGAAGTCGCAACTCATCGAAACCGAGGGCAAAGACGCCCGCATGAAATGCCTCGCCGAGAAGGTCGGGACCGACCAGGCGCGCATGAGCGTCGCCTTCGCGCCTGACTTCCAGAAGGTGGTCTACAACGTGGCCGACCTGTCGGTCGCCCAGTGCCTGCG
>CACYNF010000196.1 GCA_902775595.1 uncultured bacterium
CACTGTCACCGAGGCGCCGATGGCCATCGCGATGGCGATTGCGGGCGGCATAGGCGTCATACACAAGAACCTCGAGGAGGACGACCAGGCGAAGGAGGTCGCGAAGGTCAAGAACTACCTCAACGGCATGATCGCGAAGCCCATCTGCTTCCATGCGAACGACGACATCTCGTTCCTCCGCTCCGAGAAGAAGCGCATGGGCCTCAAGTTCAACGGCTTCCCCGTGCTCGACTCCAACGACCGCCTCGTCGGAATGATCACTTCGTCCGACATGCGCTTCGCGCCGATGGAGGCCAAGAAGCTCAGGGACGTCATGCAGCCCACGCCGATCACGGCGAAGCCGGGAACCTCGCTGAAGAAGGCCTACGAACTCATGCGCGCGGCGAAGGTCGGCAAGCTTCCGCTCGTTGACAAGGAAGGACGCATAGTCGGCCTCTACAGCTTCACCGACGTCGCGCGCATCATCGAGAACCCGAACGCGGCCTACAACTGCGACGACAAGTTCCGCCTCAGGGTCTCCGCGTCGGTCTCTGGCGGGAAGGGCGACCTTACGCGCATGGAGAAGCTTGCCGAGGCGGGCGTTGACTGCGTTGTCGTCGATTCGGCGCACGGCCACTCCAAGGGCATCATGGAGATGACTAAGTACATCGTGAAGCACTACCCGAAGATCGACGTCATCGCCGGCAACATCGCGACTGGCGAGGCGGCGAAGGCGCTCGCGAAGTGCGGCGCCCATGCGGTCAAGGTCGGCATCGGGCCCGGCTCAATCTGCACGACGCGCGTTGTCTGCGGCGTCGGCATCCCGCAGCTTACGGCGGTCTACAACGCCGCCAAGTCGCTCCGCGGCACGGGCGTCGCGGTTATCGCCGACGGCGGCATAAAGCTCTCGGGCGACGTTCCCAAGGCCATCGCCGCGGGCGCTGACAGCGTGATGCTTGGCTCCGTCCTCGCAGGCACCGAGGAGAGCCCGGGCGAGAAGATCTACTCGAACGGCCGCCAGTACGTCGTCTACCGCGGAATGGGCTCGATGGCCGCGCTCAAGAACGGCAAGGGATCCCGCGCGCGCTACTTCCAGGACAACGAGGCGGAGGACGATCTCGTGCCGCAGGGCATCGAGGGAATGGTTCCCTACTCCGGCCACGTCAAGTCGATCATGACTCAGTTCTGCGGCGGTCTCAAGGCATCGCTCGGCTACTGCGGCACTAAGACGATCGCCGAGCTCAAGGAGCGCGGCAAGTTCTACCGCGTGACCGCGGCTGGCCAGCGCGAGGCGAGGCCTCACGACATAACGATCACCAAGGAAGCGCCCAACTACCGCACATGAGCGAGATTACCGAGGGTTTCAAGGTCCCAGATGCGCCGTCCGCGGGCGAAAAACCGGCCAAGACCTGGCAGGACTACGGCCGCGAGTGGCTCGACACGCTCGTCGTCGCGATCTCCGTCGCGATGTGTTTCCGCGCCTACTTCTACGAGCCGTTCAACATTCCGACGGGCTCGATGCAGGAGACGCTCTGGGGCTACCACACGGTCGCGAACGTCGAGAAGGGAACATGGGACGCATTTCCGCTGTCGATACTCAAATGGCTGTGGACCGGCGAACGCGTCGTAGACTACAAGGCTCCCGCCTCGGGCATGGCGCGCGTGACGCCGCGCAACGACGGCTTCGCCAACATACGCATCGGCGCGAGCGAAAAGACGTTCAAGCTGCCTACAGATGCATGCAACGGCCTGAGGAACCAGCACTTCCGCGCGGGCGAGACGTTCTGGAAGGGTGCGATAGTTACAGGAGACTTTATATTCGTCAACCGCTGGATATGGAATTTCCGGAAGCCCCGCGCCGGTGACGTGATGATCTTCTCGACGACCGGGATCGAGGGTCTTCCGCAGGGCACCCACTACATCAAGCGCATGAAGGCGACGCCGGGCGAGACGTACGCCCTCGAGCATCTGCCGACCGACGGGTTGGGACATGTGCGCGAAGACCTTCCTAAGACCGTGACCATGGGCGAAGACGAATACTTCGCCTGCGGCGACAATTTCAACAACAGCTACGACAGCCGCTACTGGGGACCTGTTCCCGGTTCAAAGCTGCGGGGTGTCGGCAGCGTTGTCTTTTGGCCTTTCAACGGATGGAGGATCATAC
>CACYNF010000197.1 GCA_902775595.1 uncultured bacterium
AAATGGCTCCGCTGGCATATAGCAGGCTCTCCGTCAAGGTCGTCTTTCCAGCGTCTACATGGGCAAGAATTCCAATATTGATTATTTTCATGTGATTGTTTTTCTGGTTCCTCTTTTGGTTTCGTTTTAAACTGCTCGTATACTACCATAATCACCTCACTACCATCAACTCGTCCCATCGGGTGGTGGGTCGCTTCGAGAGCTTGCCGCGCTTCATCTTCCACGAGCGGTCGCCAAGTCCCTCTGCGGCAGAGAATACCTTGCCCTTCCCGTACCGTTTGTTGAGAGCGTCGATAGCCTTGTAGAGAGGCGACGCCTCAGCCTTCTCGACCGGCGAAAACAAGTCCAGCTGGCGGGCGGAGCCGACCTTTTCGAGCCCGAAGAACACGACGCCCGTCTTGCGGTAGCGCGTTCCGGGAATGTAGAGTGCGTCCACCTCCTCGCGGATCGCCTTCAGCATCTCGTTCGTCGCATCTGTTGGCGTTGGAAACATCACCGTCCGGCCGAGGAAGTCGCCTCCGCCGCCGGAGTGGAATATCTGCGCATACACATTGCACCCGGCCGCCAAGAGGCCGTGCTTGCGGAGTTTCGTCGCCGCCTGCGCGGTGAAAGAGGCAAGCGACTCGGCGATCCCTTCAAGGGTTGTCACGGGCTCGCCGAAGGAGCGCGAACAGCTCACGCTGTCGGGGTCGGCGTCGTAGTCCTTGTCGTCGTTGGACGGAATGCCACGAAGCTCCTGCGCCGTCCTGAGAAGCGTCACTCCGCCGACGGAGCGGATCACGTCGTCCCTCGCGTCCCGCAGGTCTTTCGCCGTGAATATGCGTTCGGCGCGAAGCTTCACGACAAGGCGGCGTCCGACGCCCCACACCTCGTCGGACGGAAGGTCGGCAAGGATGTCCGTCGGATCGTCGGGAAGCACGTACACGCCCTCCGGTCGCTTCTTTGCGATGTGGTCGGCTATCTTGGCGAGTGTCTTCGTCGGCGCGAAGCCAATCCCGCAAGGAAGTCCTATCCAACGGAGAATCTTCGCCCGCAGCCGCTTCCCGTATTCGGCGTAGCCGAGGTCTGGGTTGTTCGGCGGCATGATGAACGCCTCGTCGATGGAATACTGCTCCACGTCCAAAGCCTCGTCGCGAAGAATCGAGATGAGCCGCCGCGACATATCGCCGTAGAGTTCATAGTTGGACGAGCAGAAGACGAGTTCGCCGGACTTCTCGCGGTCCTTTAGCTGGAAGTACGGCGTCCCCATCGCGATGCCGAGCGCCTTGAACTCGTTTGACCGGGCGACGCAGCATCCGTCGTTGTTCGAGAGGACGGCGACGGGTCGCCCGACGAGGGAGCGGTTGAACACTCTCTCGCACGAGACGAAGCAGTTGTTGACGTCGACGAGTCCGATCATTTCCCAACGAATCTGTGTATGCAGGCCGTGACCTTGCCGAAGTAGTCAAGTTGATGCCCTGGCTTGATGTGAATGACCGGGAAGTTTGGATTCGCCGGTTCAAGTCGCGTACCGTTCTTGTCGCGGCGATAAGTCTTCACCGTGAAATCGCCGTCAACGCAGGCTATGATGACATCGCCCGACGCCGGACGCAGCGACCGGTCGACGACAAGCAGGTCGCCGTCGTGGATGCCCTCGCCGATCATCGAGTCGCCCTGGACGCGGACGAAGAACGTCGCCGCCGGACGTTTCACCAGCAGCTCGTTGAGGTCGAGCGGCGGCTCCTGGTACTGCTCGGCGGGCGAGGGAAACCCCGCAACGACCGATCCCGAAATTTTTGCTTTTGCTGGCATTACGCAAATCTCCTATTGCCGTTCAATCTGCATCATCCGTTACGCCTCAAGGCAGAACATCGTCAGGGGGTTCTGCTTCGCAACATCGGCATGGCTCGCGATGAACGCGCGGTTGTTCTCGACAAGCTCGTCGAACGTCACGGGCTCGAAATTGTTGACGTCCGCTCCGGCGTTCAGCATACGGGAGCGGCGGGCGATGAGCGGCCAGTAGTCGTCCCTCACGTTGTTGTGGATGTGTCCGTAGACCATGTAGCCCCGCCGCGCCTGCGGATAGGAAAGCATCGGATAGTGGCAGAGC
>CACYNF010000198.1 GCA_902775595.1 uncultured bacterium
TTCTTGATGCGGCTGCGGTCGAGCTTCTGCGCAAGACCTTCGGCGATCGTCGTCTCGATGATGTAGTCGTCCGCGATGACGAGGTCATAGTCGCCGCCGTTCGCGGTCTCGAGCTTGGCGAGCATCGTCTCGTCGAAGTCTGCGAGCCCCTTGAAGCGCAGGTTCGGATCGTCCCTCAACGACCACAGGCGCCTGGCGTGGTGGTAGCTCCAGCCGTTCTCCGCGCGCGGGAAGTCGATCCACTCGGGGTGGCCGAACTCGTTGCCCATGAAGTTGAGGTACGCGCCGCCGTTGAGCGCGGCCGTCGCGAGACGCGCCATCTTGTGGAGCGCGACCGCGCGGTCGGTCTCGATGCCGTGCTGCCCCTTGGCCATGCCAAAGTAGACAGCGGCGTCGGCAAGCTGGAAGAAAAACGTCTTGCCGCCGACGAGCGCCTGGTCATGCGACTCGACGTAGGAGACGACCTTCTCCTCGGCGCGCTTGTTCGTGAGCTCCCAGAATATCCCGTCCATCGGCCAGTCGTCGTCGCGCACCTTCTCCGCAAGGCGGAACCAGAAGTCCGGCTCGCCCATCGCCATGCGGTAGTCGAAGCCAATGCCGCAGTCCTTCGCGCTCGCGGCGACGCCCGGCATCCCAGAGACGTCCTCGGCGATCGTGATCGCGCCGGGATGCGACTCGTGGATGACGCGGTTTGCCATCTGGAGGTATGCCCATGCGTCGTCGTCGACGGATCCGTTGAAGTACATGCCGTAGTTCGTGAACGCATCGCCCAGGCCGTGGTTCCAGAAAAGCATGGAGGTCACGCCGTCGAAGCGGTAGCCGTCGAAGCGGTATTCATCGAGCCAGAAGCGGCAGTTCGAGAGGAGGAAGTGGATGACGTCGGTCTTCCCGTAGTCGAAGCAGCGGCTGTCCCACGCGCTGTGCCACCCCTTGGCGCCGGAATGGAAGTACTGGTAGTCCGTTCCGTCGAATAGCGAGAGGCCGTCGCGCTCGTTCTTGACCGCGTGCGAATGGACGAGGTCCATGATGACGCGGAGACCCATGCCGTGCGCGGTGTCGACGAGCGACTTGAGGTCGTCGGGCGTGCCGAAACGAGAGGACGCGGCGAAGAAGGAGCTGACGTGGTAGCCGAAGGAGCCGTAGTACGGATGCTCCATGATCGCCATGAGCTGGACGACGTTGTAGCCGGCCTTCTTCACGCGCGGAAGCACGTTGTCGCGGAACTCAGCGTAGGTGTGGACACGCTCCTCCTCGCCGCCCATGCCGACATGCGCCTCGTAGATGAACGGCGTCTTGAGCTTGGTCGTTGGAGACGGGTGGCGCCACTTGTACTTCGACTCGTAGACCTGGGCGCAGAAGAGGTTGGTCTCGGGATCCTGAACGACGTAGCGCGCATACGCGGGGATACGCTCGCCATGCCCCCCTTCCCAGCGCATTTCGAGGCGGTAGTTGTCGCCCTTCTTGATGAGCCCCGCGGCGACCTTGCACTGCCAGACGTCGGTCCTGGGGATCCTGAAGCACTCGAAGCGGGGGTCGATCTTCCACTTGGAGAAGTCGCCGACGAGCCACATGCTCGTCGCATTCGGCGCCCATTCGCGGAACACCCACCCGCGCTTCGTGCGGTGGAGGCCGTAGTATTCGTGCGCAGAGGCCCAGTCGGCGAGAGAGCACTTGCCCGCCGTAAGTTCGCGCGCCCGGTCGAAGGCATGCTGCGCGCGCCCGCGTATCGCCGCCTCAAACGGCTTGAGATATACGTCGTCCAGGAGTCTTGCCATCGTAACCTCCCCGTTGCCAGAGGATTTTCCTACTTCTTGAGCTCGTCCAACTTGCGCGGGACCGAGACTATCGCCCTGTAGAAATCAAGCGTGAACACCACGACAAGATAGAGGAAATAGACGAGAAGCGGAATCGCGAACGGAACGATCGCAGTCGCGCCGAACACCAGCGCCGCGTACATTCCGCTGTCAAACCACTGCACAACGCCGTAGACGAGACCGCCAACCGCCGCCATGCCGATGAGCAGAGTGAGCAGCGCAATGACCATCCTG
>CACYNF010000199.1 GCA_902775595.1 uncultured bacterium
TCTACGACAACTACGGCTGCCAGATGGAGGTCGGCGGCGCAGACCAGTGGGGCAACATCACCGCCGGCACCGACCTCGTCCGCAAGATGCGCGGGAAGTCGGCCTTTGGGCTCACGTTCCCGCTTCTCCTCGACTCGTCGGGCAGGAAGTTCGGCAAGAGCGAGGGCAACGCGCTTTTCATGAACGGCGAGATGACTCCGGTCTTCGACTGGTACCAGTATTTCCTCAGGACGCCAGACGCAGACGTCATCCGCTACCTCAAGGTGTTCTCGATGAAGTCGCTCGACGAGATCGCCGCGCTCGAGGCCGAGATGAAGGCCCATCCTGAGCTGCGCATCCCGCAGAAGGCGCTTGCCGAGGAACTGACGCGCCTCGTCCACGGCGAGGAGGGCCTTAGGGCCGCGCAGGAGGCGACCGAGGCGCTCTACGCGAAGAAGAGCGCCGCAGACGTCGCGAAGGCGGAGAACGTGCCGAGCGCGGAGGTGAAGCTCGCCGACTGCGTCGGGAAGCCAGTCTCCGCCGTCGCGGCGGCCGCGGGGATGTTCAAGTCGAACGGCGAGGCGCGCCGCATGGCGCAGCAGGGCGGGCTTTCGCTCAACGACGCCAAGGTCGACGCGAACAGGCTTTTCGCCGCGGACGACGTCAAGGACGGCGTTGCCGTGCTCCGCTCCGGGAAGAAGAACTACTTTGTGCTCAAGGTGAGCTGAAAGGTTGAAGGGTTGAAGACTATCGAACGATACGTATTCGGGTCCTTCCTCTCGAGCTTCCTGCTCGCGTTCCTCGTGCTTTCGTTCGTCATCACCGTCGGGCTGATGGTGCAGATCGTCGGGTTCATTCTCGAGGGCGTCTCGCCATCGCTCATCGGCCAGTTCGCGCTTGTCGGCTTTCCCGAGACGATGCAGTGGACGATGCCGCTCGCGCTTCTCGTGGCGAGCGTGCTCGTCTTCTCCAGGATGAGCGCCGACAGCGAGATCGCGGCGATGCGCGCATGCGGAGTGAACCTCCTGTCGGTGATGAAGTGGCCGATCGCGTTTTCGTTCCTCTGCGTGGCGCTCGGGTTCTACATCAACAACGAGGTCGTTCCGCGCGGGCACGAGGTGCGCAGGAACCTAAAGACAAAGGTTTCGGTGAGCACCGGCATAGACCTCCTCGAGCCGGGGCACGTAATAGACGACTTCCCGAAGATGAAGTTCTACTTCGGCGCGAAGGAGGGCAACTGGCTGTACGACATCGTCGTCATGGACTATTCGCAGAAGGTCGACCGCATGATAACGGCCTCGAAGGCGCTCGTCACGAGCGAGGGGACCGACCTCCATCTCGATCTCTACCAGATGACGGTCGATCCGCTCGACGAGGACCATCCAACGATGGCTCGCGCGACGAGGTTTCCCTATGTCGTGAAGGACGCGATAAAGGAGGTCAAGTACAGCAAGAAGGACAAGGACCTCGACTTCGGCGAAATACTCGAGAAGATGTCCCTTCAGAAGAAGTTCATCGAGCTGGCGCAGGGCAGGAGCAAGACCGCCGGCACCGAGAAGAACCTCAGGAAGCGCGACCTCTCCAAGACGCGCACCGAGTTCTCCAAGCGCTTCGTGTTCGCGATGGCCTCGTTCTGCTTCGTCCTCGTTGGCATTCCGCTCGGCATAAAGGCGCAGCGCAGGGAAAGCTCTATAGGAATGGCGATATCCCTCGCGGTGTCGCTCGGCTACTACATAGTCGTCATTCTGATGCTATCGGCGCAGAAGAACTTCGCCATCCGGCCGGACATCCTGATCTGGCTTCCCGTCCCGGCGTGCCTGGCGATTGCCTCGTATCTGATTCCGAAGAATCTGTAGGGGTTGAAGGTTGAAAGTTTAAAGTTTGATGTTTGAGGTTTAAATGCCTAAAGGCTGAAAGGTTACAAATCCATGAAAATCCATCCAACAGCGATAGTCGAAGACGGCGCGACGCTCGGCGCCGACGTGGAGATCGGCCCTTACGCCCATATTGGCAAAGATGTCAAGCTGGGTGA
>CACYNF010000200.1:0-976 GCA_902775595.1 uncultured bacterium
ATGGAGCCGCTCTGGGTCGCAACAATCGCGGCGCTTCTGCCGCGGGAATGCGAGCGTGTGCTCATGGACGACAGACTCGGCGAGGTTGACTGCACTGCAGAGGCGGACGCCGTGCTGATCTCGACGGAATGCTACACCGCGAAGAGGTCCTACGAGATAGCGGACCGTTTCCGCGCACGCGGCGTGAAGGTGCTGCTCGGCGGCTTCCACGCGACGTTGAATCCGGAGGAGGCCGCAGAGCACGCGGACGCGCTGATGATGGGCTCCTGCGAGAACTACTGGCCGGAGTTCTGGTCCGACCTCGTCGCCGGAACGCTGAAGCCGCGCTACATGAGCGACCGTCCGCCGTCCTTCGGCCCGATGCCGGACCGCAGCATCTTCGGCAGGCGCGACTACGGTCCGCTATGCCTCGTCGAGACAGCGCGCGGCTGCCGCCTCAGGTGCGACTTCTGCTCGATATGCAAGTTCTACCGCCGCGCGTACACGCCGCGCGCGATCGAGGACGTCGTGGCGGAGATGAAGACGCTCAAGCGCAAGTACTTCTTCTTCGTCGACGACAATCTCGCGATGGACGTCGGACGCCTCAAGGCGCTCTGCCGCGCTGTCGCGCCATTGAAGCGTCGGTGGGTCGCGCAGCTCGGGCTCAACGTCGCAGACGACGAGGAGACGCTCGATCTTCTCGACAGGAGCGGATGCCAGGGCGTACTTATCGGCTTCGAGTCGCTCTCGCCAGACACGCTGCGCAAGATGGGCAAGGACGTCAACAGGGTGCGGGCGGACTACGCCAGAGCCGTCGCGAACCTGCGGCGGCACCACATCTCCGTATACGCGACGTTCGTGTTCGGATACGACGACGACACGCCGGAGACGTTCGAGACGGTCTACGACTTCGCGCTCAGGAACAAGTTCTTCTTCGCCGCGTTCAACCACCTCGTGCCGTTCCCTGGAACGGATGTCTACGACAGGCTCAAGGCGG
>CACYNF010000200.1:1003-2996 GCA_902775595.1 uncultured bacterium
GTGGCTTGACCCTGCCTACACCTTCGGCGACGTCGTGTTCCGTCCGAAGCGGATGACGTCCGCGGAGCTTGCCGACCTCTGCCAGAAGCACAGGCTCAAGTTCTACTCCGCGCGATCCATCCTGACGAGGTTCCTGGATTTCGGATGCAACTCCCACGGACTCACAAAGGCCCTCGTGTTCCTTGCGAGCAACCTCAGCCAGGAGCGGGAGGTCGTTCGCCGACGCGGGCTTCCCTGGGGCGGAGGCCCCCGGAAATGAAAGGAGACGACGGCATGTCAAGAAAACCCAACGCGGTGCAGACGCTGACTATGATCCTCTGCAACTACTTTCCGCTTGCGCACGCGGTCGGCTGCGGATGCTGCATCGCCTTCGCGCCGGGCTGGGCGTGGAAGCTCGGCTCGTTCCTCGCGTGCCTGTATCTCCTGCCCGTCGTTCTCACGCGGCTAGTCCTTCTCGTCCATCCGCTAAGGCGCAACCGCGTCCCCGTGTATTCGCTCGACCACTGCGTCTGGTGGTTCACCTTCTGCACGCAGACGCTCTACCTCAGATTTCCGTTTCTCGAGGAGGCGCTGCGCACCGTTCCTGCGCTCTACAGCCTCTGGCTGAGGCTCTGGGGCAGCAAGGTCGGAAAGCTCGTCTACTGGACAGCGGGGACTAAGGTGCTCGACAGGTCGTTCCTGCGCATCGGCGACCACGTGGGATTCGGCATCGACACGCTTCTCGGAACGCATCTCCACGTCGGCGACGAATTCATCATCGCGCCGATCACGCTCGAGGACAACGTCGTAGTCGGAGCGCATTCGCTAATCGGACCAGGCGTGACCGTGAAGGCTGGAGAGGCCACGAAGACGATGTTCCTCGCTCCGCCGTTCAGCGTGTGGAAGGACGGCAAGCGGATCGTGAAGTGATGATCGTCGACCTCCATACGCATCTTGTCGCATCCGCGGCGGATTCGCCGCGGACCAGGCTGAACGTCTGGAACAGGGCGCTCGTGCGCATCGCCAGGTTCGGCTCGGCCGCCGAATGCCCCGAGCGCTTTGTGCGCGAGTTCCGCGAAGGACCAGTCGACCGCGCTGTCGTGTGCGCGATCGAGGGCTCGCCGCTCGCTGCCGGAAACCGCGAGGTCGCGGCGTTCTGCAGGGACAACCCCGGCTTCCTCTACGGCGCAAACCTTGATCCACGTTCGCCGCATATTGAGGACGAGATGAACGCTGCCGTGTCGGACGGCGCGGTGCTGCTGAAGCTGATGCCGTCCTTCCAGGGCGTAGACCCCGCCTCGCCGAACTGCGACAGATACTGGACCGCCGCTGCCGCGCGGCGGCTTCCGGTGGTTGTGCACACAGGCCCGGAGCACATGCTCTCGCGCGGAGACAACGCGCTCAACTCGCCCGCGCGCCTTGAGCGAGCGGCGGACATCGGCGCGACGATCGTATGCGCGCACTGCGGATGCCAGCTCGTCTCGTTCGTCGAGCGCAGCCACTTCGGCGCGTGGAAAAGGCTCGTGCAAAGACATGCGAACGTCTACGGCGACGTCAGCGGATTCAGCGGATGCGTGCGGCGCTTCTGGCTAGGGCGGATCGTGCGCGACCCGCTGCTCCGCTCGCGGATACTGTTCGGAACGGACTACCCGGCCTTCGTCCATGTGTTCCGTCCGAACCGCGGCAACACGTTCGCCGCGTGGATGGAGCTGTTCAGGAGCTACGGGCTCGGTGACGACTTCTTTGCGCGCGGTGCGAAGCTCATAGGACTGGAGGATCGGAAATGATGCGGCTGCCATGGTACGGGAAGACGGTCCCGCACGGAGTACTGGACATCCTGCGCGGATGCAACTGCCGCTGCGCGGCGTGCTACAACGCCGCGCGCGAAATCGAATGCAAGACGCTCGAACGGCTGAAGGAGGAGCTCGCCGTCCTGCGTGCGCACCGCAACCTCAAGGCCGTCTCGCTCAGCGGCGGCGAGCCGCTGATGCATCCGCAGGTGCTCGATATCGTC
>CACYNF010000201.1 GCA_902775595.1 uncultured bacterium
GGCGTCAGCCGCGACTGCTTCCCCGCGTCGCTCACCAAGAAGCGCGTCGCCGCCGTTATGGCGGAGGCCAAGAAGGCAAAGCTCGCCGTCGTCGACTGCCCGGTCACGATCGAGAACGAGAAGGATGCCATGGCCGCGCTCGAGTGGGCGCGCAAGGAGGGCGTCAACGCCTGCTGCATGTTCCTCGGCAACTTCGGCCCCGAAGGCCCGACCACCATGTTCGTCCAGAAGTTCGGCGGCCCCGCGATGGTTCTCGCGGCGAAGGAGGAGAACAGGGCCGTCCTCAAGTCCGACCGCGGCGATGCCTTGTGCGGCGTCCTGAACTTCAGCTACAACGTCGGCCTCAGGCGCCTCAAGGTCTACATCCCCGAGTATCCCGTCGTCGACGCGAAGGGCGCCGTCAAGGAACTCAAGGACTTCACGGCGATCGCTCGCGTCGTCCTCGGCATCAAGAACCTCAAGGTGTTCGGCTTTGGCCCTCGCCCCTACGACTTCCTCGCCTGCAATGCGCCGATCCAGCCGCTCTTCGACCTCGGCGTGAACGTCCAGGAGAACTCCGAGCTCGACCTCTTCGAGCACTTCCACAAGATGGCGTCGAGGAAATCCGAGATCGACGCGATCGTGAAGGACATGAAGAAGGAGCTTGGCTCCAAGTGCCCGTACCCCGATCTCCTGCCGCAGCTCGCGCAGTTCGAGCTTGCGCTCATGGACTGGTACGACCGCGAGCGCGGCGCGTCCGAGTTCGCCGTCTTCGCGAACAAGTGCTGGCCGGCGTTCCAGACGAGCTTCCACTTCGTCCCGTGCTACGTGAACTCGCGCCTTGCCGGGCGCGGGATCCCCGTCGCGTGCGAGGTCGACCTCTACGGCGCAGTCTCCGAGTACATGGTCGAGTGCGCGACCGAAAAGCCGGCGACGCTCCTCGACATCAACAACTCCGTTCCGGACGACATCCTCCCGAAGGGCATCAAGCTCGCCGGCGCGGAGAAGCGCGACCTCTACATGGGCTTCCACTGCGGCAACACCTGCATGAGCTGCCTCAAGAAGCCGTCGATGAAGTACCAGCTCATCATGAACCGCGGGCTCGAGGGCGGCGGCAAGCCCGTCATCTCGCGCGGCACGATGGAAGGGCAGATAAAGGCCGGCGCGGCGACAATGTTCCGCCTCCAGTCGAACAGCGACTCGAAGCTCGTCTCCTACATCGCCGAGGGCTCGTTCCTCGACGTAAACCCATGCTCCTTCGGCTCGCTAGGCGTTGCGGCGATCCCGGGATTTGCGAGGTTCTACCGCCACGTGCTTATCCAGAAGCGCTTCCCGCACCACGGCGCGTACGGATTCGAGCATGCGGGCAAGACGCTCTTCGAGGCGCTGAAGCTCCTTGGCGTCGACGACATCAACACTCCGAAGCCCGCGGGCGAGCTCTATCCCGGCGAGAACCCGTTCGCCTATCCCGGCGAGAACCCGTTCGCGGTGTAACTGTCAAAGGATGTGGAGGCGACGAGATGTATACGCTTGGAATCGATTCGTCGACGCAAAGCGTCAAGGCGCTTGTCTATGACACTGAAGCCAGGTCGGTAGTCACTACTGTCGCCGTAAACTTCGGGAAAGAGCTTCCGGAGTTCGGCTGTCCCGACGGATTCCTCCCTAACGAGGACCAGCTCGTTAGGCAGGCGGATCCGCGACTCTGGGTGGCGGCGCTCGAAAAGGTTCTTCAAAAGCTTGCGGATTCTTTCGACACGTCGAAGATCGACGCAATCGGCGGCGACGGCCAGCAGCACGGAAGTGTGTACTTGGGCGCCGGCTGGTCTGCAGCGCTCGCCTCGCTATCGGATGCCGCAGACGGGCGGACGCTCGTCGAACGGCTCGACGGCGCTTTCTCGCGCCCCGTTGCGCCGATCTGGATGGACTCGTCGACGCACGCCGAAGTCGCGGCTCTCGATGCGCGCTTCGGCGAGACCCTGAGGCTTCGCACGGGCTCTCCCGCGATCGAGCGCTTCACGGGTCCGCAGATCATGAAGTTCGCGAAGGAAGATCCTTCGGCGTTCGCCGCGACGAAGCGCATTCATCTCGTGAGCTCCTTCCTCTGCTCTCTGCTCATAGGCGCGGACGCTCCCATCGACACTGGCGACGGCGCGGGAATGAACCTTCTTGATCTCGGGAAGATCGCGTGGGACCATGAGATATGCGCGTTTGCCGCGCCCGGTCTGCTTGACCGTCTCCCCGGCGTCCGCAACGGACGTGCTGGATCGCTCGCGCCATATTTCGAGAGATACGGTTTCAGGACGGGGATACCAGTCGCGGCATTCACCGGCGACAATCCCGCCTCGCTCGTCGGGACTGGCGCAGACAAGCCTGGAGTCGCCGTCATATCGCTCGGGACGAGCGACACTTTCTTCGCCGCAATGCCCGACTTCAGGACTGATCCGGGCGGATGCGGACATGTCTTCGGAAATCCATCAGGCGGCTTCATGTCTCTCGCGTGCTTCAAGAACGGTTCGCTCGCCCGCGAGAAGGTGCGCACGATGGTCGGCTGCGACTACCGCTTCTTTGACGAAACTGCGTTTGAGCTTGCAGCAGGGTTCCAAGGAAGGGCGTTCCCGTATTTCGAGGAGGAGATAACCCCGAAGCACGCGGCGACCGGCATCGAGGCCGACTTCGACTGGGAAGCGGCGTCCGACGCGGAGAAGGTCGTCTCCGTAGTGCGTGGGCAGGTGCTCAACATGTTCGAGCGCACGCGCTGGATCGGCTCGTTCGACACGATCCGCGTTACAGGCGGCGCAAGCCGCTCGAAGGGCATCCGCGACACAATCGCCGCGGTCTTCGGCGCGAAGGTTGAGACGCTCGACGTTCCCGACTCGGCCGCGCTCGGCGGCGCGATACTCGCCTCGCGGCTGCTCGGATAGGGGTTTGACGAATATGGGAGATGCGGTGATGAAGGCATTCATTGAATCGGGCAAGGCGGTGATGGGCATCGAGTTCGGCTCGACGCGCATCAAGGCCGTTCTGGTCGACGACGGCTTCAGGGTCGTCGCGCAGGGCGCGCACGACTGGGAGAACCGGCTCGTGGACGGCGTCTGGAGCTATTCGCTGGAGGACATCGAGGCCGGCGTCAGGGACGCCGCGAGCGAGACGCTCGCGCCGACGGAGGACGGCATGGCGGGCTTCGACCGCTACGCCGCGAACTTCAGGGAGGCCATCCATGCTTGAGGCGCTCAAGGCGGACGTGTTCCGGGCTAACCAG
>CACYNF010000202.1 GCA_902775595.1 uncultured bacterium
CAGCAACCGCTTTCCAACCCCGCACCAACCCTCGGGAACCTCAACCCATCCACAACCGTCCTTCAGCCGCCAGACGGACGATCCCGCGCTTGGCAAACATCCACGACTCAACCATCCTTCGTGTCGAATCCAAGAACGATTTCAACACAACCATCCCGCATTCGCGATCCTCCGACTCAACCACAACCACAACCACAACAAAACGGGGGGCGAGCATCCCCCGCAACGAAAGCATAAAGGCGGGCGGGCCGAAGCCCGCCCGCCGCCGCGTCAGTGGTTCTCGTACCTGACGTTGTACGTCGCGCTGCCACCGATCGTGACCACGCGGACTGCGCCAGTCGCGCTCGGCGGGGCGGCGAAGTTCAACTCAGCCACCAGATCCCCTTCGAAGTACGTCGTCGGGACCCGCTGCCACAGTTCGCCGCCGTCATTCATCAACTGTATCTCCGTCGCCGTCTCAATGTTCTCGCCCCTCACGTGGAGGGTCGATCCAGAGACGTTTACAACGCCGTCGCCTTCCCCATCCGTCCCCGCGTATGTGATCGTCGGCTGGGGGTCCTCGATCCTAAGGTACTTGACCCTGCGGAACGAAGTCTGGAGCGGACCTTCCGCGTCGCCGCCGCGGGACTTCACCACGAGCTTGTAGTCGCCCGCTTCGAGAAGGTCCGCCGTCCGGGCGGTGAAGAGCTGCTTCGAGATCACATCCTCGACCGTCACGGGGAATGTCGTCCCCTGCGAGTTCTGGAGGAACACCGCCGCGCCCTCGTCCGAAAGCACCATGTTGAACCCCGCGACGCGGAACAGGCGCTTTCCGTGGATGAGGTTCATCGGATTCTGCTCGTTGACGTCCATCACGCTGTCGACACGCACCTTCGTCACGTCCGCGTCGGTGATTATCTTCGCCGTCTCGTCCGCGAGGGAGAGGCGCAAGCCCTCGTCGAGCCGCAACGCAAGCTCCAGCGCGTTCCGCTCCGGGTCGAACGCCGCGTCGGACGTCGGGAACGACCCCGTGATCACGCCGCAGACGACACCGATGTCGGTGTGGACGCGCACAAGCGACTCCTTCTCCATCGCCTCGATGGCCTCGAACGCGCCGCCGAGGATCGCCATGACCTGTATGGGCGGCAACCCGCACTTCGCGCCGACGGCCTCCGCGAACGCGGCCATCGCCACCGTCTCCTTCGCGATGTAGCTTCCGAGATACGGAGCGGACTCCTTGGTCGCGCTCGTGTTCTCGTGTATTACAACTTCATGCTTTGCCATTGTCTTTCTCCTTTCCTTTTTACGCAACGGCTACCTTGCGGGTCGCCACGGTGACGCCAAACTGGTCGCCGAGGCCGCTTCTCGTGTAGACCTTCAGCGTGTACTCCCCTGCGGGAAGCGCCGCTTCGAGGTGCGCCTTGACGTTCTGCAAGTCGGAGAACGTCATCGTCGCCTTGGTCTCGACGCCGTGCGCGTCGACAAGAGCCACGTACTCGTCCTCCTTCGTCGCGTCCGGCGCGAGGTTCGCGCCAGCGATAGAGAAGACATCTGTGCCGGTGATCTCGTCGTAAACGCGGGTGGTCTCGTCGAGCACCGTGTTTATGACGGGCTTCGCGCCCTCGGTGTTGTTCTCCGGAACGACCGCCGCGAGGACGGTCTTGAACGGCTCCATCTCAACGGCAGTGACCATGAGGATGTTGCGCCCCTTGACCCACGGGCCCGCGAGCCCATCGAACGAGCCGCGCACGTAGTTGCGGATGGACGCCACCCCGTCGGCAGTCGGCGTGTAGCCCGTCTTCCCCGCAATGTATTCGTATGCCTCGCGTCGGGACATCGTGCGCTCGTGCTGCAGGACGCCCATGTAGAACGGCTCGCGGCCCAGACGCTCCGAGCCCTTCACCGTTATGAACTTTGCCTTCATCTTGTTTTCCTTTCTTTGTTTTTCTCCCTCCACACCCGTGGAGGGGAAGTCGTTTGTCCGTACTAGGGAAGTGAAACCCTCGTACTAGGTAGACCGAACCCCCGTACTAGGGAGATCGTCGATCCCTTCTAGGGAGAATGCCTACCCCTGCTGGGGAGACCCCGCAGGGGTAGTCCCTACTCAATCGGCGCGGCAGATGTGCCGAAGAACGGGTACATTTTCATGTCCTCACCTTTGAACTCGGCCTTGCCAATATAGCAGCCCGCGAGCGCACAGAGCGCGACGGCAGTCGCGGCGATGGCGAAGATCTTTTTCATCACGCCTCCTTCACGTTTACGGTTGGCGCGGAACTCTTCGGGGCAAAGCGCACATAGACTACGCACTTCCCGTTGGAGCTTTCGCGCCTTTCCCAGCCCTTGACCTCCATGCCCCTTATGGCTTCATTCAG
>CACYNF010000203.1:0-1050 GCA_902775595.1 uncultured bacterium
CAGCAACCGCTTTCCAACCCCGCACCAACCCTCGGGAACCTCAACCCATCCACAACCGTCCTTCAGCCGCCAGACGGACGATCCCGCGCTTGGCAAACACCCACGACTTAACCATCCTTCGTGTCGAATCCAAAAACGATTCCGACTCAACCATCCCACATCCACGATCCTGACAACACTGAGCTGCATGGCCTTGGCTCGTCCATCAACTGCCTCGGCCGCTGCGTCGCTTCCTACGCCACCCGCGATGCGTGAGGTTCAGCTCTTGAGCAGTTGGCGGCGAAGGGCGATGGCTACGGCCTCGGCGCGGTTGGCTGCACCAAGCTTTTGGTAGAGAGCGGCGAGGTGCTGCTTTACGCGCACCTTGGAGATGCCGAGCATCTTCGCGATGTCGTCGTTCGAGAGCCCGCGCATGATGGAGTCGAGGACTTCCCTCTGCCGCGCCGTCAGCCCGTCGTCCGACTCCGCTTCCGAGAGCGACGCCTCGATCTCAGCCGAGAGCTTTCGCTCTCCGCGCGCCGTCGCTCGTATCGCATCCGCAAGCTCGTCGTTCGCGAGGTTCTTCGTGACCGCCCCCGTTGCGCCGGCTTTCAGTGCGCGCGCTATGTCGGCCGATGTTCCGTAGGTGGTGAGGACAATGACCTTGGACTCGGGCGACGCCTTCAAGACCGCCGCAGTCGCCTCCGCTCCGTCCATGCCCGGCATCATGAAGTCCATTACGACGACGTCCGGCCTCAGCTCGCGGGCGAGTTTCGCGGCTTCGTCTCCGCTCTCCGCTTCGCCGCAGACCTTGAGGTCTTTCTCAAGGTTGATGATCGCGGCGAGTCCCATGCGCACGACCGAGTGGTCGTCTACGAGCAGAACGGACGTCTTCTTCATTTTCCTATCTCCACAGTGATTTTCGTGCCCTCGCCAATGGCGCTTTCGATCTTCATTGAGCCGCCGAGGCGGGCGATGCGCTCCTTTATGCCCTGAAGTCCGAAATGCCCCTCGCTCGGGCCTGGCCTCTTCGCCGTGTCGAAGCCGCAGCCGTCGTCCTCCACCTCAACG
>CACYNF010000203.1:1087-2109 GCA_902775595.1 uncultured bacterium
GCCGGCAACGCGCACATGTTTCGCGCCGCCGTGCCTCACGGCGTTCGACGCAAGTTCGCGCACGATCGAGAGGACTGCGTGGGCCGTTGAGTCGGAGACTCTCTGGCGGCGTATCTCGAAACGGACCGAAAACTCCGCGCCGCCGATGGAGGGGCGGATGGTGCGACGGACGGCTTCAGAGAAGTCGCTTTCTCCGAGCGCGTCGTTGCGGAGGTCCCAGAGGCACCGCCTCAGCTCTTCGCGGCATGAAAGAAGCGTCCGCTTCGCGACGGCGAGGAATCTTGCCGCCGCGCCAGGGTCTTCATTGAGCGTCTTGTGCGCCGCGTCGAGCTGGAACGAGACGCCGGTGAGCGTCTGCGAAAGGGCGTCGTGTATATCGGCCGCAAGACGTGTTCGCTCGTCCACCCTGAGATCGGCCTCGGTCTGCGCGATTTCCGACTTGATGAGCTGCCTTTCGCGGCGCCTTATGATGCGGCGCAGGATGTAGTTCCATCCGTATAGGGCGAGTAGGACGGCGAAAAGCGCGGCGATTACAGCTGCGAGACGCGCCGGCGTCCACCACGGCGGAGTGCGCACCACAACGACGTCGCCGCACGAGCGTGTCACGACGGTGAATTGGTCGATGCGGGGGAAGGGATTCAGTGGATTCCACGTCGTTGTGTTGATTACGCATAGCCCAGTTGCCTCGACTTCGCTCCCTGGTGCAATCACCTCCGCAGTTTCGCGGCACGAGGTGACATCGACTTGGACTATGCGCCCGCTTGAGAGGAGGTTCATTGTCGACGCCCTGCCATCGTATGACGGAGCGGCGAACACCGTCCCGCGCAGTGTCACGATGTGCCCGTAGTAGTCGCGGAGGACTTCGTCCATGTCGAAGTCGGGCGGGAGTCGGCTTGGCGGCGTTTCCTCCGTCGCCACATTGAGCGCCGACGCCTCTTCGCCGGAGAGCGCCCGGCACGAGGCGCGTGTGAAGTTCAGGATGAAGAGGTCGGTGTCGGGAAAGCCTGCTACTGCAATCGCCT